>BTUX01000014.1:0-31607 GCA_045863315.1 Candidatus Hydrogenedentota bacterium
GCATGATGTTTGCCGTGATGCAGCGTCATCGTTTCCGCGTCGATATAGGGCTCCAAGGCGTCATACGCATAGGGTAGGTCCGGCAGCTTGTGTTCTGTCCGCGCTCCGCTTGCCCCCGCCGACTGGGTCTCGGCTTGCGCGAGCGTCGCCTGGGGAATCGCAAAGGCCGCGCCCGCCGCCGCAATGCCACTCGCAGTTTTCAGAAAACCTCGGCGTGAATTCTCCATGGTTGCCTCCAGTGTAATCGGTTAGGGTTTCGCAGCAAGTCACCCCTGAGGACAGGCGCCCTCGGAACTACCAGACCGCATTTTCCCACAAACGCCCGTCCGTCTCAAAACCGTACGCCGGCGAACAACACGGGGCACGGCGCAAAAATGCCCGCGGCCCCGATGCGGGGCCGCGGGCTGTACGGGAAACCGCGCCTCTGGAATTCAGTTTTGGACGAGACTGGAAAGTTGCAGGATCGGCATGAACAAGGCGATCACGATGCCGCCGACAACGATACCCATCATCAGTATGAGGATCGGCTCGATCAGACTCGTCAGCGAGTCCACCGCCGCCTTCACTTCAGAATCGTAAAAGTCGGATATCTTCGAGAGCATCTGCTCGAGCGCGCCGGTCTTCTCGCCTACCCCTATCATGCGGGTTACCATGGCAGGGAACTCCTGGCTGCGCGCCAGCGGATCCGCCAGCGTCTCGCCCCCGCGGACGCTGTCACCCGCCTTGCGGATGGCCCGCGCGAACACTTCATTGCCCGCCGTCCGTTCCACGATTTCGAGCGCCGCGAGTATGGCGACCCCGCTCCGGGTGAGCGTGCTGAGCGTGCGCGAGAACCGGCTGATCGCGACCTTACGCAGTAACTTGCCGAACACCGGCAACCGGAGCATCAGCCGATCCGTTACATATCGGCCGTTTTCCGTGGCCCGGTACACGCGAAACGCGAGAACGCCCCCGATGAAAGCGGCGACCACGATCAACATCTTCCAACTGCGAAGGATCTCGCTTGCATAAATCAACAACTGGGTCGGCGCGGGAAGCGCCTTGTCAAAACTCGAAAAGATCTCCGCGAACTGCGGCACTACCCACACGATCAGGCCTGCCGCGATTAACACGATCATGGAAAACGCCACAACGGGATACGTCATCGCCGAACGAATGCGACGTTTCAGCTCCTCCATCGACTCGAGGTAGTCCGCGAGCTGCATCAACACGTTATCGAGATTGCCGCTCGCCTCTCCCGCGCGCACCATGCTTACATACAGGTCGCTGAAAATCCTCGGGTGCTTGCGAAGCGCCTCCGAGAACGATTCGCCTCCCTCAACCGAGGACCCTATCTCCTGCAGTACGTTCGCGAACCGCGCGTCTTCGGTTTGCTCCGCCAGGATGTCCAGCCCCTGCAACAGCGGAAGGCCCGCGTTGACGATGGTTGATAGCTGGCGGGTGAAAACAAGGATTTCGGTCGCCTTGACCCGTGGCCCGCGTCGCGCCGCAACTTTGCCGCCGCTTTCCCGAATCTGATCCGGGGTAAGCCCCTGGCTCTGTAAACTGCGCAGTAACGCCTGCCGGTTCTCCGCCACGAGCGTGCCGGCTTTCTTCTTCCCGTCGCGAGTCCTCGCGACGTATGCAAACGTAGGCATTCAGTTGCCCTCCTTCGTGGCTGCCAAGCGCAAGTATACCATATCTTGTGTTTTTTGTTAACAGTTAACGTATCTTGTGCTATCTTGTCTGCAAATTCGATTCGTCCCTTTGACCGAACATACTCGACGTAAGGGCTTGACCTTCGCTGATTAGGTAGCAACTGTCGGGCCAGTCGGCAGCCTTCTTTATAAGCGCTTAAAGACAAATAAGTTAGATTGGCTGCGTAAGGAAGTTGAGTCAACGATATAGTGACAATTTCTGTCACTATGACGTACGTAATTGGCCGACCGTTCGGAATCAGGGACTCAAGACGAACCCCGGGCCTACCCCGCATTTCTCACCAGTCGCTCCCGATGACGGGAGCGACAGGTGAGAAATGCGGGCTACGTGTCCAGGAGGCGGCCGTATGTCTCGGCGAGGTCGCGAAGGCGACCGCCCAAGTTTGATGACAGCGCCCCGCTCTCGTAGCGCCAGCGCCAGTTGTTCCCGCCAAAACTCCCTGGAAGATTCATGCGGGCCTCGGTTCCCAAGCCGAGAACATCTTGAAGGGGAAAGATGGCGGTATCCGCGACCGACGCCATGACCGTCCGGATACAATCCCAATGGATCTCGCGGCCGGTCGTGTTCAAATATTTCTTGGCGTATGCACGTTCCGCGCGAACTTGCGCTCTGGACTGGGTCGAGCCGCCGGACGCCTTCCACCAGCCGATCGTCGTGTCGTTGTCGGCTGTTCCCGTGTATGCCACCGTGTCGCGCTCCCATTTGTGAGGGAGCAGACCGGAATGCGCCGCGTCCTTGCCGAAGGCGAACTGCAGCACGGCCATTCCGGGAATGCCGTGCCGTTTGCGCAGGTCCTCGACGTCGCCCGTAATCAGCCCCAAGTTCTCGGCCACGATCGGCAGCTCGCCAAGGGCACGACGAAAGGCATCGAACAGCCCGTCACCGGGTCCCTTGACCCATCGTCCATGGATTGCCGTCGCCTCGGTAGCGGGCACTTCCCAATAAGCCTCGAATCCCCGGAAGTGGTCGATTCGCACGAGATCGACCAATTCCAACGTTTTCCGGACCCGCTCGATCCACCAGCCAAAACCGTGCTCGGCCATCACGTCCCACCGGTAGATGGGGTTGCCCCAGAGTTGGCCTGTTGCGCTGAAATAGTCGGGAGGCACCCCCGCAACGACCGTCGGATTTCCGTCCGAATCCAGGTGATAGATTTCGGGGTGGGCCCACACGTCGGCGCTGTCGTGGGCGACATAAATCGGAATATCGCCCATGATGCGGATGCCGCGTTCGTTGCAGTATCGCTTGAGGCGTGTCCACTGTTTGAAAAACTGAAACTGGGCGAATTTCATTTCGAAGATCGGATCCGCGAGTCGAATTCCCCACGAATGCAGTGCTTGCTGTTCGCGGTTGACCAGTGACGTGTCCCAGCGGTTCCACGGCGCCCCGCCGTTTGCCTGCTTGGCGGCCATGAACAACGTGAAATCGGACAGCCAGGCGTCATTGCCGCGGCAGAATGACTCGAAATCCTCCCGGTCCGGATGGCCCTCGTTCGCCCGGAACGCTTGGGCCGCCTTGTGAATCAGCTCGGTTTTGTATTCGATGACCTTGCCGAAGTCAACTTTCCCTGCCGGGAACGCAGGGGGATCCGATATCTCGCGGGCATCCAGCAGGCCGTCCCGCACAAGCAATTCCGGGTTGATTAGCAGCGTGTTCCCCGCGAACGTCGAAAAGCTTTGATACGGTGAATCCCCATACCCCGTGGGGCCGAGCGGAAGGACCTGCCACACCCGCTGCCCCGCGGCGTGCAGCCAGTCCGCAAAACGATACGCCTCGTCTCCCAAGTCGCCGATTCCAAATCGGCCCGGGAGCGAGGTCGGATGAAGCAGAATCCCGCTCGCTCGAAGAAATCTCACAACCGGATTGTAGAGATTATACCCATCGGCTACAACCGCGGTTGACCGCGGAACCGATGATTCGCCGACCACTCCTGTTGCTGTAAGCGCGAAGTCTGCGGTAACCACACCGGACACGTTCTGGGTGACGGTGACCAGGAAGTCCACGGTCGAGGCATTGGTTGGGGTTGCGTTCAGTCGGGTTATTGAGTCGACGGCAGGCGCGGTCTTGTCAATGGTATGTTTTCCCCCCGACGTGCCGAGTCCTTGTTTATGTCTTGAGCAAGAAGCGCGCCAATGCACGCGTCGATAACTACCCCGCATTTTTCACCAGTCGCTCCCGTCATCGGGAGCGACTGGTGAAAAATGCGGGGTAGGTCGATTGCTCGGTGTCCGAATTGGAATGGAATTCTTGGTAAACCGACGGAAAGTTCTGGAGAATAAGCACTCAACCGTGAAGTTATGGTGGCCGCGTTTGTTTGTTCATCGCCGCGATTCGAAATTGCTTTCAAAGGGCACTCAGAAAACGTGGAGAGTAGGGCGGGCCCATGAAGTAATTGGAAATGGTGCCGGGGAAGGGAATCGAACCCCCACTCCCTTGCGGGAACCGGATTTTGAGTCCGGCGCGTCTGCCAGTTTCGCCACCCCGGCACGGGGGGTAGTATAAGGGGCCCTGCGAACGGAGTTCAAAGGGAACAGGCGGGATGCTGCTCAATGGCCCACGGACGCAGGCTCCTGTGTCCGACGTTCGCGGTCCGCCTCGCAAGCGTGCACCTCGATCGTCACATGCCGGACCCCGAGGTAGGACGGAATCAACGATTTGTAATGGGGCGCTGGTTTAGGTTCGTGCGTGACGATGGTTATTTCCGCTGCATAGATCCGGGGACCGATCGACCACAGGTGCAGGTCGGCGACGCGGTTACCGTCCAACCCCTCGAGGCTCTCCCGCACCGCTTCTACTATGTGCGGCGGCCCCTGCCGGTCGAGCAGCACGCCGCTTGACGCGCCCATTAGACCCAGCGACCAGCGCGCGACGAGCACCGCCCCGACGATCCCCATCACGGGGTCCATCCAGACCGCACCGAAGTACTTTGCGGCCAGCAGCGCAATGATCGCCAACATCGACGTGAGCGCGTCCGCAAGCACGTGAAAGTATGCAGCCCGCAGATTGTGGTCATGATGATGGTGGTAGGCGTGGTCGCCGTCGTGATCGTGGTGTTCATGGTGTCGGCCGTGCCCGTCCTCGTGGTCATCGTGATCCAGAATCAGCACCGAAGCGCCATTCACGATCAATCCCAGCACGGCGACGAAGATCGCCTGATTGAACGCAATGGGGACGGGGAACAGCAACCGCTCGCCGCTTTCCCATGCCATTGCGACGGCGAACACCGCGAGCAGCACCGCTCCGGTAAAGCCGCCGAGCGCGTTTACCTTGCCCGTGCCGAAGCTGTACCGGTCGTCGTGCGCGTGTCGCCGCGCGTAAATGTAGGCAAATGCGGCGATGCCCAGCGCGACGGCGTGCGACCCCATGTGGAGCCCGTCGGCAAGCAGGGCCATCGAACCGAACACGATTCCCGCGACAATCTCGATGACCATCATCGCGCCGGTGATGAGAATTACGATGATCGTACGCGCCTCGCCCGGCCGCTTTTGTTCCTGGCCAAACGTGTGCGAGTGCTGCCAGCGTTCAAGGGTTTGATGGTGCATACGGGCGTTGTCCCACTCAGAACCGGTCAAAGCGCCAGACAAAAGGATGGCGCTTGGGGAAAAGGGTCGAGAAAAGGATTCGGGCATCTCCGGCCACCAGACAGCGCCGCTCGTCCAGCACGTCGTTGGGGTATCGGTATCCCGTGACGAGATGCATAAGGTCGCCGGGTTTCAAGCCGATCTTGGACGCCCCGGTGGACGTCGAGACATCCACCGCGCCCCGGTTGGCCCGGATGCGAAACACCGCGCCGTCGACGACGAGAGTAAACTCGGTACGCAGTTCGCGCGCCGCACTGCGAGACAACAGACTTTCCCATTCCGGAATCATGGACTCGAGGGTTTCGCCCACGTTGATGAATGCCATCATGCCGCCGGCATCCCGATCGATGCGGGTCTCGTGAATCGATCGAAAATGCGAGAGGAAGCGCGCAATCGGGCTTGGCGGCGGAACGCAAAACCGGATTCGGGTCACCCCCTTGGACTCGGCGACGACCCCCGCGTGGCGCACAACCGCCGCGCACACCCGCATTTCTCCCACGCCCGCCTCGACGATGTCCAGGCAGTCACCGTTCTCCTGCTCGACGAGGTATGCGACCGGTTTGCCCTGGTCGTCCTTGAGCAGAATCCACTCGCCCCACCGGCCCCATTTGTTGTGCATGTGGGCCACGGTGCGGACCAGCGAGCACGCCGAATTCGCGTCATTGGCGTTGTGGATGCGCTGGATCACGCCCACCTCGGCGGGCGTGGCGAGCGAGGCCTTGAACGGGTTCTCGAAAGTCAGCGCCTCGAATGTGTCCACAAGCACGGAATAATCGGCGAGTGTGGAAACGTATCCGAACCGGTGATAGAAATTCGGAATACCAAACAACATCGAGATATGGTATCCGTTCGCCCGCATGTACCGGATCGAGTCTTCGATGATACGTCGGCATACGCCTTTACGGCGGTGGCGCGGGGCGGTGGCGACCCACCCGAGCCCGCCCATCTTCAATCGGGCCTCGCCGATGCGGACCGTATCCGTAGTGAGGCGCAGGGCCCCGAGCAGTTCGCCCCTGTAGGTGGCGATGCGCGTGTGCTCCTGCCGGTAGCCTGGGTACTGCCAGGAACAGTCTTCAAGCCAACGCCGCGCAGCCAGATCGCCGTCGACGTGGACCTGCACCATCAGGTCCGTCGCCATGCGTAGCTCGTCGCGCGATTCGACCGGTTTTATTTTCATTCTCATGATACATCTCGCTGCGGATATAATAGTATCACATTTGACCAACGAGGGCGCGGCCGCCGAGTCTCGCGGGCCGCGGGCGGAGTCGTATTGCTGACCCACGCGGCGCTCGAACAGGATCAACGCGGCCGTCATTGACCGTCGCCTCTGCAATCATTACGATCCGCGGCACAGCAGGGCGCTTGTTGCATGCACATCCAGGACATCTTCCAACGGCACGAAACGACCTTCTCCTTCGAGTTCTTTCCTCCCAAATCGAAGGAGGCGTCCGAGTCGCTGTTTGCCAGTATCAGCGAATTGGCGCCGCTCAAACCTTCGTTCGTCTCGGTCACGTACGGCGCCGGCGGGTCAACCCGCGAACTAACCCACGACCTTGTGGTGCGAATTCATGATTCGACGGACCTTGACCCGATACCCCACCTCACCTGCGTCTGTCATACCGAAGAGGAAATCGGGTCCATTCTGGAGCGATATGCAAAAGCCGGCATCAGCAACATCCTCGCTTTGGGCGGCGACCCTCCCGCCGACAGGAAGGACTACGACCGATCCAAGGACGCATTTCGCCATGCGGCCGACCTCGTGCGGTTCATCCGCCGGTTCAACGAACAAGGCGGACACCCGGATTCCCGCGGGTTCGGCATCGGTGTGGCGGGTTTCCCCGAAGGTCATTCGGCCACTCCGAACCGGCTCCTCGAACTGGACTACCTGAAAGCCAAAGTAGACGAAGGCGCGGACTATATCTGTACGCAGTTGTTCTTTGACAACCGCGACTTCTACGATTTCCGCGAGCGATGCGAGCTGATCGGCATCAAGGTCCCCATCATTGCGGGCATCATGCCGGTCACGACATTGGGCGGGCTGAAACGTATGGCGGAACTCGCCGCGGGCGCCCGGTTTCCCGCCCCATTGCTCCGGTCCGTCGCGCGTTGCGGTGAGAATGCCGAGGCGGTCAGGCGGGTCGGAATTCACTGGGCCACGGAACAATGCCGGGATTTGCTGGACCACGGCGTCCGGGGCATCCATTTCTACACGCTCAACAAGTCCGACGCGACCAAGCAGATCTACCTTAATTTGGGTCTGTAGGAAATCTTGTCCGCGGCTTCCGGCTCGGCGATTATGCGTGCAACTCTTTGAGGTACAGGCGGCTTCGGGCTGAGCATGCCCCACCTGCGCGGCTTCTCCGTAACATACGTGAAGCGGTTTTCACCGGTCTGCGAATACAAGCAGCGAATGAAAGCCGTTACTGTAACCATCCGAATCTTCATAGGAACAGTCGTGCTGGGGCTGCTGGTCGTGGCAGCCATTATTCCCGGCATGACCATGGGCGGGGACCTGAAGATCAGCGAGCTGACCGTAGGGAGCCCCGCGCCCCCGCTCGCAGTGAACCAGTGGATAAATGGAGGGCCCGTCACGCTCGGGGACGACCAGCACGTCTACGTGATTGAATTCTGGACCACCTACTGCCCGAGATGCGTTATGACGGCACCACACCTCTCGGAAACGCAAAACCAGTACCGCGGGAGCGGCCTGATTATCGCAGGTGTCACGCCGGAAAACGCGGCCGTGGTTCAGGCGTTTCTTGATGAGCAGGGCAAGGGCATCACGTATCGCGTCGCATTGGATCCGGAATGGAAGACGGGCGAACGTTACATGGACGCAGTGGACGCGGGCCAGCTTCCCTATGCGTTCATAATCGATCGCGCCGGGCACATCGCGTGGCACGGCGATCCGCACGAGCCCGACTTCGATGCAGAAATCTCCAAAGCGCTGAGACGTTGACACAACTCCATTGGAGTGTCCCGAACACCGGCCGGTTGTAGCGTCCCGCATGCCTTGTCTACACTAGCTTCCATCATTTTCATCTCGGGCCGGCGGCAACCTGGTACCATCGCGGGAGGAAGCGCATGAGCGGGCAATCCTATTCGTGTTGCGGGGGCAAAGACTGTAGTGGGACGGAACCCGCCGGGGGGATGAATCGGCGCGACTTCATCAAGACCGCGACGGCCACCGGCGCGGGTCTGGCCGCACTGTTTGAAGTGCCGGCGGCGCATGCCGCCGACTCGGCGGCCGAGTTTGCGGCGTGGAATAATACCCTCCTCGAACAGGGTGAACGGCGCGTGTATCGCGGTGAAGAGCTCGCACACATTGCTATGCCGTTGGGTGGCATTGGCGCCGGCCAGGTGTATCTGCGAGGCGACGGCACACTGAATCCTTGGCAAATCCTCAACAATTTCAATTTCCAGGCGAATACTACGGGGTCTTTTTTTGCCGTCCGTGCGAAACCAGACAATGGAACGGCAGTCGCCAAACTGCTGCAACTCCCGAGCATCGATGAGGCGCGTGGCGTGTCCGCTCTCGAATTCGAGGGCGAGTACCCCTTCGGTTGGATTCGGTACCTTGACGACGAATTGCCCCTTGCCGTATCGCTCGAGGCGTTCTCGCCGTTCATCCCGCTCAACACGAAAGACTCTGGACTGCCCGCCGTCGTACTCACGTTGAAGGCGCGGAACATATCAGATAGGCCCGTCGATGCCTCTTTGCTGGCCTCGATACCGAACCTTGTGGGATGGAACGGCTACGCCCGGCTCGAAGATGGCCCCCGCCACACGGAGTTTGGCGGGAACGTCAATACGGTGGAACGACTCGAGAAGGCGGAGGTCATCCGGTGCAGCATGGCGCCCGGAACCAACCACCGGCTTGAGCAGACCGCGAGGCTGTACACCAACGATGCCGACGTGGCCTTTCAGATGCGGCATTGCGAAAACCTGAACGTGTATTACGGCCGGCCCGCGCCGATTGCGCAGGAACCGCAGCCGCGCGACGTGTATTGGGCGTCGGACATCAACGGGCGCCTCTCGACCGACGAGCTGAACGCGCTGCTGGATCGTGCGCACGCCGGCGCCACCTTGGTGATTACGGCCGATGAATTTTCGCTGGTTCACGCGGCATTGCGAAAAAATCAGGCAAAAAGCGATATCATCGTGTTCGAAAATTGGGAGTCCGGGTCTTATGGCAAGTGGAAGATCGAAGGGGACTGCTTTGGCGCCGCTCCGGTGTCCGGCACGCTGCCCGGACAGCAACCGGTCGGCGGTATGCAGGGCGGCTATTACGTCAATACCTATGTCGGCGGAGACGGCACGACCGGCCGGGCCGTTTCGCCTGAATTCACCATCGAAAAGCGCTTCATCCATTTTCGCATCGGCGGAGGAAACCATCCCGACGAGACGTGTCTCAATCTCATCGTCGACGGAAAAGTCGTCCACACCTCAACCGGCGACAATACCGAGCAGCTCAAGCCGCAGCGCTGGGACGTGTCGGCCTTTGTCGGCAAAAAGGCGGTGATTGAAATCGTCGACACGCATACGGGCGGGTGGGGCCATATCCTGGTCGATGAAATCGCCTTCAGCAATTCCCCCCGCATCGACTTGACGCTGGATGCAGTCACGGCGCAGCGAATTCGGGAGGCGCTGCCGTTCCTCTATCGATCGTCCAAAGCGTTTGACGGCGAACCTTTGGAGCTCGACTCGCAGTCGCCTGCGCTGAAAACCGTGACCTCGCTGCGGACTCCCGTGAGCCCATCGTGGAAAGCAAGCGGCTTCCGCGTCAAGAAGGGATCGCAGGTCATACTGAGGACCCGAAAAAAGACGCCGCTGATCGTCGCGGGTCCCTATGGCAAAGGGACCGTTGTCGTTTGCAACGGTGCGCCGGAACGATGGTTTCGCGGGCCGGACTCCAAGGCCATCATCGGCAATACCATCGCACTGACCTCCGGCAATACCTACGCCCCATTCACCGGAATGGCGCCGCAATGGCAGTTGGCCGGAAGTATGGCGCTTGGCGTGGTGAATGCACCGGATATCGTCGTATCTGCCCGCGCGCAGTGGGACGACTTCGCCGGATTGTGGCGGGATTTCGCCGAACACGGCGAATTGAAACCCGGACCCGACGGCCCGAGTTCGTACGGCAGCACATGGAATGCCGCGATGAACGCCCGCATCTCGCTTTCTCCCGGGTCGGAAAAGTCAGTTTCGTTCGTGCTCGCGTGGGATTTTCCGAACCGGCTTCGCGACGAGACCTACGGCTGGGGCCCGCCCCGGTACCAATACGACCATTATCTCGGCAACCAGTACAACAACTGGTTTCACGACGCGGTCGAGGTCGCCGACTACGTGACGGTCCACCTTGATCGGTTGACCGACGAAACCCGCCTGTTTCACACGACGTTCTACAACAGCACGCTTCCACGATACTTCCTGGACGCGGTCACGGCCAACGCGTCCATCATTCGGTCGCCCATCTACGTCTGGCTCGAGGACGGTACCGTGGGCGGGTTTGAAGGCGCGGACCGGTGCTGCCCGATGAATTGCACGCATGTCTACAACTACGCGATGTCCATGGCGTATCTGTTTCCCTCGCTCGAACGAAACGTGCGGGAAACCGACCTTTTGGTTCAAATGCATCCGAGCGAGCATTATATCCCGCATCGGACCGTCCTGCCTCTGTCGCTGCCAAGACTGGGGAAAGTCATCGGCGGCCCCGAACATCCGGCCTTGGACGGGGAGTTGGGCACCATTCTGAAGACGTATCGCGAATGGCGCATGGATGGGGACCGTGCATGGCTTGCCAAACTATGGGAGCGAGCGCGTGCTCTGATGCTGTATATCATGCGAGAACACGATCCAAACGGCGAGGGCGTCATTCGCGGCGAACAACCCAACACGTACGACACGCATCTTTACGGCAGCAATACGTTCATAGGTACACTGTATCTCGCCGCCCTCCGCGCCGCCGAGGAAATGGCGCTGGTCATGCACGACAAGGAATCCGCGCGCGCCTTTCGTGATCGGTTCGAGAAGGGCTTCAAAGGCTACGACAAGACCTGTTGGAACGGCGAGTATTATCTCAATGCATACGATGCGCCGGATGCGAACGAGCAGACCTATAATCAGGGCAATTGCTACGGGCCGGGTTGCCATTCCGACCAACTGCTGGGTCAATGGTGGGCGCACGTGCTCGGCCTCGGGCACGTGTTGCCGCGCGACCGCGTACGCCAGGCGTTGCAGGCGATCTACCGCTACAACTGGCGCGCCGATCTGACCCAGCACAAACACGCGCAGCGCGTCTTTGCCACCGGCAACGAGAAAGGGCTCCTTTGCGCATCCTGGCCGCACGGCGGGCGGCCGGAACGGCCCATTCTCTACTGTGATGAGGTGTGGACCGGCATCGAGTATCACGTGGCGGCGGCCATGCTGTACGAGGGCATGGTGACCGAAGCGATGCAGATTGTCCGCGGGGCACGCGACCGATACACGGGCAGGCAGCGCAATCCATGGTCGGAAATCGAGTGCGGCCAGCATTACGCGCGCGCGATGTCATCGTATAGCCTTCTTATCGCCGCGGCCGGGCTCGAGTACGACGCGAACTCGGCGAGGCTGGCGCTTTCGCCAAGAATCGGCCCCGACAACTTCAAGGTTTTTTTCACCACGGGTAGCGGATGGGGATCGGTCGCGCAGCAGCGCGACAACCGAAGTCAACGGAACCGAATCGAAGTTCGTTACGGCGAGGTGAACGTGCAGACGCTTGCCGTCGCACTTCCCGCGGCCAAGAGTTTCGACAACCTCCGACTCTCGCTTATACACAAGCGAGCGAACATCAAGACGAGTGCAAGAATCGCGGAGAGGAACTGCGTGGTCCGACTAGAAAGCGGGCTTCGGCTACGGGCGAACGAGGACCTGCGGCTGGAGATTGCGTGGGTTTAACGTCGGCCCCGAAAAGTGGGGGAGAACTTCCCTTTTGGAATCCGATTCCTGAGGGAATCGGTTCAGCGCGCGTCCGGTGAAGTAGAAATCGACTGCGACAACGACGGTCCTATCCAAGGGCCCTTTCAAAGGCGCGCAGGGTCTGCCGCGCGCAATCGTCCCACGTAAACCGCTTGGCGTTCTCGCGACCGCGCGCGATACAACGCAGGCGGACTTCCTCCGGCTCGTTCACGGCATCCATTATTGCTTCCGCCATTGCCTCCTCGCGCGTTGCATCGAAATACGTTGCACCGTCCCCGCCGATTTCCGGAATCGCCGCGGCGTCCGACGCGATGACCCGGGTCCCGGCTTCCTGCGCTTCCACAACCGGTCGTCCGAATCCCTCGTACAGCGACGGAAATACCATGAGGTCGGCCGCTTGGACCAGCCCGACAAGTTCCGCATGGTCCATGTAGTGAATCCGTTTCAAACGGGGGTGCGGCGGCGGTTCGCCACTGCGCGGCTGGCCGCAGATGATTAACGTGTGGGGGATCCGATTGGCGATTCGATCGAACGCTCGCACCAGCCGGGTCGCGTTCTTGTGCGGGTATGTATTGGCGACGTAAAGCAAGAACGGCCTGGGCTGCGCGCACGGTTGGGGCGCCGCGAACTGTCCCGAGAGGGCGGAATGCGCGACTCCGACCCGATCCGGCGGCACGCCGAAATATCGGACGATCCGTTCGCGCGAGAACTCGGATACGGTCGTGATGGCCTGTGCGGTCCGTGCCGCGCCGCGCACAAGGACCCGCTGGGCGAGCCGCGACAACCACGAAAAGTCCTCGGGAAAGTCAAGGAACTGCGTGTCGTGAATGGTGACGACCTGCGGCAAACTCGCCCGCAGCGGCGCGGTATAGCCCGGTGAGTACAGAACGTCCACGCCGGCCTTGATCGCCGCGCGGGGCAAGGCCGCTTGCTCGGTGAGGATCCGCCGAGGACGCGATTCCGCGCGAATGTCCAGGCATACACGCTCAAATTCGGAAAAGGTGTCGTGGTTCTCTCGGTTGGTGAACACGACAATCGAGATGTCCCGCGAATGGCGCTGCATCGCGGGCAACAGTCCCCGCACATAGGCTTCCGTCCCGCCGACCTCGCGCGGAATCAGAAAGAGGGTGTTAACGCCGATGCGCACCGGCGCGCAGGCGCCTTTCCCACACTGCGACTGGGGCGGTGATGTTCAAATTCGCGGCCCAATCGTGGCGTTCGCGCAATCGGTGATCAACGATTTTTACCCTGCGCTTGCTGTCTCGCGTTTATTATTCTCATGGAAGAGGACTGCGAAAAGTATGGTGATAACGACCGCGGTGAAGCCTGGAACCAGCCAAATCTTGGGCCAATCGTAAATGGTCTTGTCGTTTGCGACCCCGACGACGAAAATGTCTCCAATGCGGCCGGATGCCATGGAACCGATCACCATGCCGACACCGTACGTAATGAGCCCTATGAAGCCTTGCGCGCTTGCCCGGACATCTTCCGGCGCCTTCTTGTCCACGTAGAGCTGGCCGGTTACGAAAAAGAAGTCGTAGCAGATTCCGTGCAGGAGGATGCCGAGTATCCACATCCAGAGCATGGAGCTGTTGTTCCCGTACGCAAACAAGAAGTAGCGCACAGCCCAAGCCGCCATGCCGATCAACAACATTTTCTTGACACCCAAGCGCAAAAGGAAGAAGGGCATGATAATCATAAACACGACTTCGGACATCTGCCCCAGGCTTTGAAGCGCGGCTGCACGGCCCACCTCCTGGGAGGTCAGCCAGTTGTTCGTGAAATTGTAGTAAAACGCAAGCGGAATACAAATGAGCAACGAACTCACGACAAAGACCGTGAATGACCAGTCCTTCATCAAACGAAGGGCATCCAAGCTCAGGATATCGCTTACGGTGACCTTTTTGCCATGCGAACGCGGCGGCGTATTCGGAAGCATGAGACTGTACGCGGCCATTACAAAGGACGCGACCGCCGCCATTTGAAGCGGGAGCTTCGTGGGCTCCGCCTTAAGAAACCCGACGATGAGGCCCGCGACAATCCAACCAATGGTTCCCAGCACCCGAACCGATGGAAATTCCTTCGACGGGTCGGCCATCTGATGAAAGGAAATTGCATTCACCAACGGCAGGGTCGACATATAGCACACCGCGTATGCAAGGGCGACGACGAAGAAGGCGCCCGGCGTCGTGACCGTAGTCAAGTACAGCATTATAAGTCCACCAAGTAAGTGCAATACCGCGAGCACCTTTTCAGCGGGGAAAAAACGGTCGGCAATCATGCCGATGAAGAACGGTGCGACGATAGCGCCCCAGCTCGTCGTACTGTACGCATTGCCGATATCGGTCAGCGTAAAATGGATCGTGCCTAGGTAGGTACCGAGCGGGACGAACCACACACCCCATACAAAGAATTGGATGAACATCATCACCGAGAGTCGGACCCGGATTTCGGAGTTCATATTGGCGTTTCCCCTCTCCGCTTGCTCGTTATCGGTTCCTGTAGCCCAACCATGGGTAGGGACGCCGGACCGGCGAACTTGGCTCCCCATCCGCCGCTCGTCTATTTCCGGTCGGGCCAATTCATCCTAGGGAATGTGCGGGGGTGCGTTCAAACTGCGGAAATCCGTTGTTCCACACTCTACGGGCTGTATACGCGCTCCATTGCGTTCGCGATCTCCGAAGCCGCCGCAATTCGTGGTTCAACGGATTGACCCAGTGCGCGTTCGGCCTCGTTGATCGCGGCGAAGTCCAAGGGGGTTGCCGTGGCGAGCAGCAGGCGGCCGCCTTCACGACGAACCAGTAGGCAGGAGTGCGCGGCCGCGATGGCGCGAGGCAGCATGCGCGCGACATCAAGGTCGATGTCCCTTTCGCCGAGTCGGACGGATGGAATGCGCAGTTGCCGTTCCAACGCCTCCACAATTGCCTGCTCCGTCGCATGCCCCTTCCGCACGAGGACCATGCCGAGCATCTCCTGCGTCTTAACGTGTTCCGCAAGCGCTTCATCAAGTTGCCTCTTCGATATGACGCCCGCCTCCACGAGCAGTTCGCCCAACTGTTTTGTTTCATCCGCCGGGCGCGGCGTGTGAAGCGCGACGGTGTTCGCGTTGGGGTCGAAGAGCGATGCCGGGACATAGTCATTCGCTTTGGGGACCGGTGAAGCCGGGCGCCCTTCCGTTCGGCTTGCGGCATCCTCCAGTTCGATCGCGAACGCCCCGCAGGAGTCCTGCCGATCTTCTGGTTTCTTGCTCAGTGCTTTGAGCAACACCCGGTTCACGGCCTCGTGGCAGTGGGGAATTGGATCGGGCAGCTTCGACTGAATCTGCATGGCTATCGATCCCTTGTAGAACGGCGGGGCGCCTCCAATCCATTCATAGATCGTCGCAGCCAGGCTGTACAGGTCGCTTCGGTGATCCAGAGGTTCGCCCATCAACTGTTCCGGGCTCATGAACAGGAGCGTGCCGCTTGTTACCGACCCATGCTGGCGCGCGCTTGCCTCCCGCGCCGTTCGCGCGATGCCGAAGTCGGTCAGCCGCGCTTCTCCGTCCTGTCCCAGCAGAATGTTCGCTGGTTTGATGTCGCGATGAAGGATTGATTGCTTGTGGGCGTGGTCGAGCGCGTCGCAAAGCTGCCGGATCCACGGCAGCACTTCCTCCACGGTGAATGGAGTCACACGCTCCGCGAGCAACGTGGCGAAATTCTTCCCGCCAACGTACTCCATGGTGATGAACCGTTCGCCGTTCGTATCCCAGAACGTGTGGATTGCCACAATATTTGGATGGCGCAGTTTCCGTGTCAGCAGCACTTCCCGTTTCAGATCGGCGATCGCCCGCCGGTCCTCGGCGAATGCGCCCGCCAATATCTTGCAGGCGACCGGCTCGTCGTGCAATTGAATGTCGGCGGCCAGCCACACGGTGCCGACAGCGCCCTTGCCCAGCGATCGGATGATGAGGAAGCGCCCGCCCAGCAAGTACCCCGGTTCGTAGTTTTCGGTCATGAGCTATAACGGATGGTGCATCGACAGAAGGGCCGTTAGGCGAACCCTATTTGCCCAAGTTGGGAATCATACTTGACAGCGCTGTAAAAACCACCGTCCATCCGTTCACCCTAGCGATACATCCCCGCGATTTCAAGCAATTCCGCCAAAAAATGAATTCGTTCACTGCGACTTCGTCAGTTGGGATAGACAAGCAGACGGGTTTACAGACCCGCCCAGCACAGTCCCGAGCGCGGTTGATGCGTTGCCGGACGGCCGGGCGAGGCGTGCAAACCCTTCCGAACGGAGGGTACGATTCCATGAACGCAGCGAAACGGGACATAGGCCGCAGGTGGATGATTCCGTTTGTGGCGGCAGTGTGGATTTCGGCGGTCTTGGTGGGGAGCGGCCATACAGCCCGGGCGGCCGAGCTGCTACACGCGCGCATATCCCAAGAATCGGGCGGCGCCCTCGTAAAGGGCACGCAGGACGACGACTGGAGCTATGCAACCATCAATACCATCGTGTTGCCCGGCGACACCTTGTGGGTGGACAAGGAGGGAACACTGGAACTTGAGATGTCGGGCGGCTCGTTTCTGCGCATGGCAGACACAAGCAAGGCCGAAGTCGTCCAGCTTCCTCCCAGTGCGGCCATCAATGGGTGGACCGGGGCCTTCTATGTGCAGCGAATCAGCCGAAGCACGGGGGATTTCAAGTTTCGCGCGCCCGCGGCAACCGTCAACATCGAGCGCGATTCGCTGGTCCGGATAGATATCGTCGGCCAAGGCTCGACGACCGTTTCGGTGAGATGGGGCCGGGCGACTATCGTTACGGAAGGTGGAGCGCCCGTGACCGCCACCGACGGCCAGCGGGTGTACGTTGATCCCGGTCTCCTGCCGTCCTTGCCGGCACCATTCGACCGGACGGCAGAGGATGCGTTCGACGCCTGGAACCGTGAGCGGGCGCGCCTGCTTGCCACCGGCGAAAGTTCAATCCCGACCACGGTCCGTACGGAAAGCCTGCCTATCGGTTATGCCGACTTGTCGGCCTACGGCAACTGGGTGTACGTCGACAACCGTCCCTACTGGCAGCCGACCATAATCCGCGAGTACGTCCCGTACCGGGTCGGATACTGGAGCTACGCCCCGGTGTATGGCTACGCCTGGGTTGGCAGCTACCCGTTCTGCTACGTGACGTCGCATTACGGCCGCTGGTCCTACAACACGCACTACGGCTGGATTTGGGGATACGATCCCGTATGGTCGCCCGCGTGGTGCGCGACGGTCCGTTACGGCCCGAACTTCGTCTGGTGCCCGATTGACTTCTACGGACGACCGATCAGCTATGGCGCGACGTTCTCCGTCGGCGGGACCGCTTTCAGCATCGCGTTCAGCTCCTATTGCGTGGCCACCGACCTGATTTCGTATGGCCCCTGCGCGGTGTACCCGGCTTACAGCAGCATTTTCGTGAACGTTCCCTCGACGAATATCTATGTCTGGAACATCTATTGCGGCAACGTGTATCGGCCCCCAAGGCCGGTGCCGTACCCCTATGTTGGCGCGCCGCTGCCGTACCGCGAGTTCATTCCGCAACGGGCGCTGCGCGGACTGCCGAACAGCGGCATTTACAACTTCGCCGCGGCGGAGCGGGTCCGCACACTTGAATCGATCGGCGGGCGCGCGCAGTTCGCTGCGCGCGTTTCCGGCGGCCCGGGTTCCATCCGCACATCGCAGGTCGCGTCGGTCCGCCAAGCCCGAACTCGTGATACCGTGCTCAACGCAAACGCGGCATTCGATCCGGTCTCGACGATACGCCGCGGCGAGCGAAATCTCGGCGCCTTGCGCGGCGCGCATCTGGATCGGCCCGAGGTGACCGAAGCGCGCCGCTCGCGGCTGGCGAAAGTGGAATCCGAACTGATCGCGTTCGAGCGCGACAATCCGTCGCTTCGCGGTTCAGGGCGATTCTCATCGGCCCGGTCGGTCCGCGGAGACAATGGAACCGATTTCATGAGAGGGCGCGGCGACGACGCGTTGTCCGAGCGTGGCAGGGCCTCGCTCCAGGGGCGGTCGATTGATCGCGGCATAGAGCCGCTGACACAGCCCTCGCCGGACCGAGGCAAGGCCCCGACGTCGGACCGCATGCCGGACCGTTCAAGGACGCCGTTGCAGGAGCGTACCTTGGAGAATGAGCGGGGTCCGGCGCAGGGTTCATCACTACCCATCGATCGCGGGCGGAGCGGTGGGACCGTGACCGACGACTTGCGCGGTCGGACATTGCCCGGTGAACGCCAAGGTCTGTTCAATCGAGAGGCAGGCAAGTCTCCCGTCGAGCGAAGTTCGGAAACCGGGAAGGCCCCGACGCTCGGGCCACGCCCGAATGAACGCGTGACCTCGCGCGAAATCCGCAGGACTGAGGTGCCAAACCGAATCAGCAGTGAGGGTCCTGCCTCGCGCATCACGCCACCCGACAAGTCGCCGGATCCGGGTCCCATCTTCTCTCCACGGAACACCCCGGGACAAGGCCTGGGCCGTACGCCCGCACCGGCCGAGGCACGTCTACGCGAGCAGATCGTCCCTCGCATAAGCGGCGGCGATGGTCGGAACAGCAATTCCCAGTCCTTGGGCACGCTGCCGAACGTTCCGCAGCGAAATCGCTCACTTTCCACTGAGGGCCTCCGGACGTTTACTCCCGCACCGCAATCGCAATCTCCGCAGCGATCGGCTTTACCCGACCTGCGTTCACGCGTCGAACCGCGCGTTGCCGAAGCGCCGCGAATGACCGCGCCGCAGATGCAGCGGTTTGAGGCGCCGACGCCGCAAATCCAGCGGCAATCGCCTCGCATCGAAACGCCTGCCCCGCGGTTCGAGGCCCCCGCGCCGCGTGTCCAAGCGCCCACGCAACGGGTGCAGGCGCCAATGCCGCAGTACCAGCCGCCGGCGCCCAGAATGAGCGCTCCGGAACCGAGAAGTTTCGCTCCGCAAGCCGCGCCCCGAATGGAATTGCCGCAACGGCCGGCGCCGCAATTGTCGGCGCCGCAGCTGCCCGCGCCACCGGCGCGCGGCTTTGAAACGCCGCGCATCGGAACGCCGGGCCCGGCCCGCGGCGATTTTGGCGGCGGAGTGGCGCGTGGACGGGCGCGATAACCGGGGAAAGGCACGCACCGAGATGAACGCTAATAAACAGGCACTGAGGATCGGTTTGTCCTTGGCGATGGTTCTCCTTATCGGGTGTCCTCCCGGCGATACGCCCAACGGCGGCACCTACGACCAGGGGTTCCTCGACGGATTTGCGCGAAACGACTACTATTGGGACGGATACTTCGACGGATGGGACACCATCGACGATTCCCCCATCTACTACGACGCCAGCGGAATCCCGTATTACGAATCGCCCCCCTACGATGCAGGATACTGGGACGGCGTCTGGTTCGCGTACAACGACGGCTACTACGCCGACTACTTCTACGCTTTCATTATTGGATTCAGCGAGGGCTACGACAACGCGTACTGGTCCGACTACCTTGATTTCCTGGCCGTTGATCAACACCCTGAGTTTTTGAACGGCGGTTGGGGCGACGGATATCACGACGGGTATTCGGAGGGGCGGGTGTTCGGCGCGTACGACTACGAACAGTTTCTTCCGTTCGACTGGCTCGATGCCCTACTCGATTACCTCTCCGGTACCGACCTGTACTTCTTCGAGGTCGATGTTGGCACCGGCGCCTATGGGCCTGTCGTCCCCTACGAGTACGGTACGGACCCGAACACCCTCAAAGTGCGCCGCGAGATACTCGAACGCGCCGGCAAAACCGCGCGTGCCCTCCGTGCCACCGGCGACACCAAGGCAATCGACCTCGACGAACTGGAACTGTTCCGACCGCTGAACAAGGAGGCGAAAGACTTGCTGAACGTCGTCTACGACACCAGCCTGCGCGACGGCATCGAGCTGCGCCTGACCTCGACATGGTTGCAACGGGTCAATGCCTATTTGAACGCGAAGTCAACGTACTCGAACTCTTCCGTGAAGAGAGATCGGACCCCTCCCGCGAACTGATCCTCTTCACGTTCCGCGGCTCCCGCCCACGGTCATGAGCAAACCGTGGGCGGGGCGATTTTTTGAACTTCCGGTTTCAATGGTACTATGAGCCCGCGTGTATCGCGTCAAACGATCAGACTTCGTTGATGCCGCAATTCGTTCCATGAATAATGCAGGAGACTCGACATGGCACTCACGCCGTCCACCATGATTCCACTTGGCACCCCCGCGCCGGACTTCGCTCTACCGGATGTTGTTACCGGTCGCACCGTGTCGCTTGGGGAATTCGCCGACAAGAGCGCCCTCCTGGTCATGTTCATCTGCAATCACTGCCCCTACGTCAAACACGTCGCAGGCGAGCTGGCCAAATTGGGCAAAGACTACCAATCG
This sequence comes from Candidatus Hydrogenedentota bacterium, assembly GCA_045863315.1. GTDB lineage: Bacteria > Hydrogenedentota > Hydrogenedentia > Hydrogenedentales > SLHB01 > JABWCD01. The sequence goes on from BTUX01000014.1 coordinate 20,640, forward strand.
AAGAATGTCGGAGTGGTTGCCATCTGCTCGAACGATAGTACGACCCATCCCGACGACAGTCCGAAGCGAATGATCGAGGAAGCGAAATCCCGCGGATACACCTTTCCGTACCTGTACGACGAGTCCCAGCAAGTGGCCAAGGCCTATTCCGCCGCCTGCACTCCGGATTTTTTCTTGTTCGACAGCGAGCACAAGCTCGTCTACCGGGGCCAGTTGGACGACAGCCGACCCGGAAATGGCGTTCCGGTCAGCGGCAGGGATCTGCGGGCTGCGATCGATGCCGTCCTTGCCGGGCACGCTGTGTCGCCCAACCAACGTCCCAGCGTGGGCTGCAACATTAAATGGCGCCCTGGGAATGCCCCCGCTTACGCGTAAGCTCGCACTGGAACCGCGCGCACAAGATTGAAAGGGTGGAAGAAAGCCATCGGGATCCGGCGTCCCGGATTTCACTTCCGCAGCACAAACCGCAGATACTCTCCCTGACCCAGCCGGAACGCCTCGTACATACCCGACCCTTTGACTGCCGCAAAGAACTCGAACATGGCGCGTCGACGCTCCGGCACCTTGGTCGCGATGAATTCCCGCTTGCGTGCGTCGTCATGGTCCAGGGCCAACAGCACCCCCTCGTTGAGGTTCTCTTCCTCGATCAGCGTGAGGCCCGATGCCGCGAGCTCGCGACGCAACAGTTCCGCCTCGGCGTTGGATCGGAAGTCCGCGTACAGAAAGTATCCGCCGGGACGCAACACGCGCTTCACCTGCGCGAAAAAACGGCCGACCTTTCGATAGCAGTGCGACGATTCAATGTTGACAACGGCATCGAAGGACTCATCGTCAAACGGCAGCCGTTCCGCGTTCGCCTTGTGAAACTCGAGTCCGTCCATGGGGTACTGCTCCCGGCAAAAGCGGATTGACCCGATGCAGAGATCGACGCCCGTGACGGATTTGGGCCCGAGGCGATTCAACATGTACGCGGCCCCGCCGCCGCGCCCGCACCCTACCTCGAGGACTTCCTTCCCCGAGAGATCCACCGCCCCAGCCACCCGATGATACAGTTGCAGCGAACAGCGGTCCGGTTCCTCATCGGGCGCAAGCGGGATCGCCGGAGACGCGGGATTCGGATCAATGAATCCGTAATTCATCAGGCGAATTTGAGCGTCATCGCGATCCAACCTGTTGATGAATTCGTACTGCCCCATGACCAGTGCCGGCTTGATTGCGTTCGTCACGCGCTTGAGCGCCACCCACGCCTTGCCTCGCGCCCATTCCTTGAGTCCCGCCACCGTGCTACCCCTCCCGCTCCGTGTCCAACGCATCACATGCCTGAAAAAATCGAAAGGTCTGTTCTTCCGCCCAATACCGCGTTCGCAGCGGCATTGGACCTTGAACAAACCCTACATGGCCGCCGGCTTCCGTGAACATCGGGCAAAGATACGGGGACCGTTCCGCGATTTCGCGCGGGAGCGTGGAACCCGGATTGAACGGATCGTCCGAAGACGATACAAGCAGCGTCGGGATTCGGATCCGAGGCAAGTAAAGGCAACACCGCTGCGTGCCCCAGTAATGGTCGGCATCGCGAAAACCATGGAGTCGTGCCGTGGCGTGTGTATCGAATTCGTATAAGGTCCGGCTACGGCGGATCCGCGCAATGTCCACGCAGCCCGGATGCTGCATCTCCTTCATTATGGCCTTCTTAATCAGGCTCCGCAGAAAGTGCCGGGAATAGAACCCGCCCGCAGCCCGGTCGATGTGCGGCCCCGAAACCGTCAGATCGAACGGCGCGGAAATGACCGCCGCCGCGCGTACCCGATCGGGTACCTCCTCGCCGAGTTCGCCGAGCCACTTCGCCAACACATTGCCGCCGAGCGAAAACCCTGCAATGTAGAGCCGCTCGCACGTCTCGATAAGCCGGCCCGCTACGAACGCGAGATCGGTCGTCTCACCGGAATGATACATCCGGCGGGCCCGATTCATTTCACGGCCGCAACTCCGGAACTCCATGCAGATTGACGACCAGCCTGCGGCCCGAAGTGTTGCCATGAGTCCGCAAACGTACTTGGAGCGCACACTCCCTTCGAGTCCGTGAAGCACCAGCACGGTCGGATGGTCGGCCACGCCGTCGCAAACGTGGACGTCGAGAAAATCGCCGTCCGGCGTCGTCCACCGCTCCCGACGCAGTGGCACCCGATCGCGGAGACGCACCAAGGCCGCGTAGAGGGTCTGCGCGTGCGCGTTCCGCAGCCACCTTGGGGGCCGAAACGGGTGCTTCTCGAGTTCAGACAGAATCGTGTGTTTCCGCTCGAACAGCGCAACACCGGGCCCGCCGATTTTCGCCGCGTTTTCCACCGTTCCGAAGAATTCCCTTGTGGAGCGAAATGTATCATGCCGGGCGGTCCGATTCGACCTGCGCCGCCCCTTGCCCCACGCGCCATCCGCGAGTACGATGATTCACGACCAATAGAGGAGGCGCTGCGATGGTGGGGTTCTACGTGACTCAAGGAGGAGAGGGGAATCGGGGGCCGGACCTGTCGGCGCGCGCCAAACAGGCCGATCAACAGATGCGCCTTCGCGACCTCGAATTCGAGGTGCAGCGGCTTCAACTCCTAAACCAGGCTCTATGGGAGTTGCTGCGCGAGAAATTCAATCTGACGGACGCGGAGTTCGACCAAAAAGTCAGCGACGTGGACCTACGCGACGGCGTGAAGGACGGGCGGATCACGGAAGTCGCGCTCAAATGCCCGACGTGCTCGCGAATATCCTCCTCCAAACATTGGAAATGTCTGTATTGCGGACAGGAGTTCGAGCGGCCGATCATGGCGTAAACGGTCGCGCGCCCACCGGGCGGGCCATCGAGAGACGATTGAGACGCGCACCCTCCGCTGCTAGACTAAAGCCCCGCGGGAGCAATCGTGCTCCCGCTCTTTTGCTTTTTCCCGCGGAACTCCGGAGTCCCTGAATGTCCCTGCGCGATGTGGTCCAGCAGTACGGTATCCGCTTCAAAAAATCACTCGGACAAAACCTGCTCCTCGACGAAAACATCAATCGCATTATGATTGACGCGGCCGCCCTTACGCCGGATGACGACATAATGGGGGTGGGCGCCGGGCTCGGCGCATTGACCTCCCGATTGGCCGAGCGCGCGAAACGCGTGCTCGCGATCGAAATCGATAGGGCTTTTCTTCCCGTTCTCGAGGATCGGTTTCGCGAAGTCTCGAATGTCATTTTGTTCCGCGGCGACATCCTGAACCACCGTGTCGAAAAGCTCGTCCAGGAATACCTGCCCGGGGGCGCATCTTACAAGATGGTCTCGAACCTTCCCTACTACATCACGACGCCCGTCCTGTTTCATTTCTGGGAGTCGAGCATTCCTTTCGAGCGCGTAGTCGTCATGGTGCAGCAGGAAGTCGCGGAACGCATGACCGCTCCCGTCAACAATCCCGAATATGGCGTGTTGTCCATTGCGTCAAGTCTGTACGCGCAGACAGACATCGTTCACGTCGTTCCTCGTACGTGCTTCCGGCCGCAACCCAAGGTCGACAGTTGCATTGTGAGGATGCGTCGGCGCGACGCTCCTCTTGTCGAGGGGGTCGAGCCCAGGTTTTTCATGAGCGTGGTACGGGCCGCTTTTGCCCAGCGTCGCAAGACGCTCCGTAACGCGCTAACGCGCCAGGGTTTGTTCGGGGCGCCGAAAGCCGCCGTACTGGAAGCCTTCGAAGCCGCCGGCATCCATCCCGAACGCCGCGCCCAGACCGTCTCGATTCAGGAGTTCGCTCACTTGGCCGGCGAAATTCGAAGGCGGCTTTGAACCCTCGCCGGCGGCTTGGGAACAGCTCCGGTCCCCATGGCGAGGCCATTCAACTTCAATTTTCCGCTTCGATGAAGAACGGCTGCGTCCATGCCATCTCGTCGCCGAAACCATAACACTCAAACCGCACATACTTCAGCGGCCGGTCGGTCGGGACGGTGTACGTAATGGTCGGGCCGTCGGCCGCGGCAAGCCGCTGCGCGTAGTCCCCAATGACCACGATTCGCTGCGCGTTGCGCGTGCCAATATGAATGGTCCTTCCCGCGACGCGAATCCGTTCAATCTTCACGCCCGTGCTTGCGTAAAACCGGCCGTTCCGCAATGCGGATACGATGGTATCCGCATCCACGCTTTCGGCCTGGACCACGTTCCACGCCGCCCCTTCGTCTCCCACGAAATGCGCGTCGTCGTTCGCAAATCCCCACACCCTCCGGCCCATCCCGAGCAGACGGTCCCACCGATCCGTCGCGACCGGGCTGCCCTCATGACCGCGAACCACCCCATTGAAAATCTCGATTCCGGCATAACCCTCCAACCGTTCCAGCACAGATTGCGGACAGTGCTCGAAATGCTTTTCCCAGTTGGGATGCGCCATAATCGCAAATCCGCCGTCGGACACGATGGCGTCAATCACCCTCTGGCGATTGGAATCGGGCCGCACGACCGTCCGAGCCGCGACGTGGAGTGTGTGGGGCCCCATGGCGGTGACCTCATTGCCCGCGATCAACGTCATCCCGTACGCATGGAGCCGCGAGGTGTCCGTGATCCGGTCGTGGTCCGAAATCATCAAAAATCCGTACCCTCGCACGGCGTACTGGTCCACCAACTCCTGTGGCAGGCGCTCCCCGTCGCTCATGGTGGTGTGTGCGTGGAGGTTCCCCCGCACCCATGGAAGATCCTCCTCGACGTACGGGCTTGTTACGGACAGGGTCACGGCGGATTGGGTTCCTCTTTGCGGACGTTCGACCTAATTCCACGACGTAGCTTCGCGAATAGGCCGCCGATCATAGGTTGCGCCGGCAGCCAATTCAACGGCAAGATCCGGCGCCCGGCACCTCGAAAAGGGCTTGCCGGCCACTACGCGTTTTGGATACTCATGGCGTACGCGCCGCAACCCGCAGGAGGTCACTCTTGGACGATAAGAACAAGAACCACGTCATGACCGAGGCCGGGCTTGTCCCCTTGAGTCGATGTTCCGACGGACTATTCGAATCCGGCCGCAATGGCGTCCGCAGCATTGGAGCCACAGCCGATGGAAAAGTGGAATTCGTCGAGTTCGACCACCAAACGATCGCCTACGTCCGCTCTTCGATGGGATATCCCGCGTACTACCCCCTCCGTTCCGTTCAAATCGAAAAACCGGTTAAAGCCGTACTCATGGACCTTGACGGCACGAGCGTGCGCAGCGAAGCATTCTGGATCTGGATCATCCAGCTCAGCACGGCGAGCCTGCTGGGCGACCCGAAATTCGAACTCGAAGATTGCGATCTGCCTCAGGTGTCCGGTCACAGTGTCTCCGAACATCTCCAATACTGCATTCGAAAATACTGCCCGGACAGAACGGTCGAAGAGGCGCGCCAATACTACTTCGAGCACACCGAACGGGAAATGCAGGCCATTCTGGAAGGGCGGGGGAGGGGAGACGCCTTTGCGCCGACGCCGGGACTCAAGGAATTCCTGTTGGAACTGAAATCACGCGACATTCGGATTGGCCTCGTCACCTCCGGCCTTTACCAGAAAGCTTGGCCCGAGATCGTATCCGCCTTCCGCACACTCGACCTCGGCGATCCTCGGGATTTCTACGACGCAATCATTACCGCGGGTCACGCGATTCGAAAGGGGGAAGTCGGTACGCTCGGCGAACTGTCCCCGAAACCTCACCCCTGGCTTTACGCGGAATGCGCGCGGGTCGGGTTGGGCATTGACTTCAAGGACCGCCACCACGTCGTCGGCATCGAGGACAGCGGCGCGGGCGTCTGCAGCATATTGCTGGCCGGTTTCGCGCCCATCGGATTCGCCGGCGGCAATATCATCGAAAGTCGGTGCCAAGGACTGTGTAAGCACTACTGCCATCGATTTGCCGACGTGTTGGCGCTGCTGGCGTAATGCCATTCCTTCCGGTTCAACTTGCGCGCGCCGTCCGCCCCGCATTGCACGGCCGACCTCGACCGGCTACGATAACGCCCGCCTTTCCTATCTCGAGGGGAGAGGGCACACTGGAGTTCTCGCCATGCACATTCACGACCTGATGCACGCGGCGATCGCAAAACGCGCGTCGGACATTCACATCAAGACCGGCAATCCGCCCATCTTCCGCATCGATGGCGACCTCGTACGTCAAGACGGCGAACTCCTTTCTGAAAACGACGTCATGGCCATCCTTCTGCAAATCGCCAAACCGCAGGACGTCGAAAAATTCAAGAAGGTGATGGAACTCGACATCTCCTATATGCTCGAAGACGTTGCCCGCTTCCGCGTGAACGCATGCAAGGACGACGGCGACACCCGCATCGTGCTCCGCATCATTCCGATGAAGATCAAGAAGATTGACGAACTGGGGCTGCCGCCGGTGCTGCACAAGGTGTGTCAGGTCCTCAACGGCCTCGTGCTGGTCACCGGGGTGACCGGCTCCGGGAAGTCCACGACACTCGCCGCCATCATCGATGAAATCAATGAACTACGTCCTGTCCACGTGGTCACCGTCGAAGATCCCCTTGAATTCCTTCACTCGGACAAGACCGCGATTATTACGCAGCGCGAGGTGGGGCATGACACGCTTTCGTTCGCCAACGCCCTGCGCGGCGCCTTGCGGCAGGATCCCGACGTGATCCTGATCGGTGAAATGCGCGATGCCGAAACCGTCCGCACCGCTCTCGCCTCCGCCGAAACCGGACACCTCGTGTTCTCCACACTCCACACCGTGGACGCGGTCGAGACCTTGAACCGCATTATCGACTTCTTCGAGCCTCACCAACAAACGCAAATCCGCAAGCAGCTCGCCAGCGTGTTGCGCGCGGTCATTTCTCAACGCCTTCTGCCGGTGGCGGACGGCGAAGGCCGCTGCGTCGCCGCCGAAGTGTTGGTGGGCAACCGCACCGTCCGCGAATTCATCGAACAGGCCAGGAGCCTAAAGGAGATCACCAAACTCATTGAAGAAGGCGCCGACCAGTACGGCATGCAGACCTTTGACCAAGCCCTCTATAACCTCTTCAAGGACGGTCGTATCTCCGAACAGACCGCGCTCTTCAGCGCAACCAGTCCGCGCGATCTGAAGTTGCGCATACAAGGATTGCGGACGAACTGAGCACCCAGCCTCCGCCGCGGGTTCCTCGTCCATCACTCCAGTCGACGAACCTCCAGGGCAGGCGGTTTCTCTTTGCTGCCTAACCCGGATTTTTCACACCCGCGGGCAATGAAGGATACAACTTCGTGCGGCAGATGCCTTTTTTATGCAGCGACAGGGAAAACGGGCTGTTGGTGTGAAAAATCCTCACCCGATTGACTTCTAGGCTATCTCCTGAGCATTTCTCACCAATCGCTCCCGTCATCGGGAGCGATTGGTGAGAAATGCGGGCTAATGGATTACGCAGGGCGCGCCCCCGCCTGCGGCATCTCGGACCTTGCGCGGCCCGATCTCGGCGCGATCCTTCATGCATGAGCCGGTTTTTGATAGAATACCCCTAATGAATGCGGGTTTCGTACCGCAGGCGGGTCTTGGTTTTCTCGAGGACAATATGACTCTTGCCCCACGACACAGCACCAGAAGCGTTATGGTCGGCCACGTCCAGGTCGGCGGCGGCGCCCCCGTGGTTGTCCAATCCATGACCAATACCGATACCGCCGACGCCCCTTCCACGGCGGATCAGATCATACAACTCGCGGAAGCCGGCTCCGAACTGGTTCGGGTGACCGTGAACACGTCGGAAGCCGCGGCGGCCGTCTCCGAAATCCGCGCCCGCGTGCGGGATGCCGGTTGCGGTGTGCCGATCATCGGCGATTTCCATTTCAACGGGCACAAACTACTCACCGACCACCCCGAATGCGCCGAGGCGCTCGACAAGTACCGCATCAACCCCGGAAACGTGGGGCGCGGCTCCAAACGCGATGTGCAGTTCTCAACGATTTGCGCTGTCGCCGTAGACCACAACAAGCCGGTCCGCATCGGCGTAAACGTCGGTTCGCTGAATCAAGAACTGGTGATGCGTAAGATGCAGGAAAACACCGACAAAGACCTCGGGCTCAGTTCCGAGGACATCATCAACGAGTGTATGGTGATTTCTGCGCTGCAATCGACGGAACTCGCGCTCGAGTGCGGGTTGCGCACAGACCAGATCATTATCTCCTGCAAAAGTTCCACGCCGCTCCAGTTGATCCACGTCTACCGCGAACTCGCCTCGAAAACGGACCAACCCCTGCACCTCGGCCTCACGGAGGCCGGTATGGGGATGAAAGGCGTCGCCTGGTCCGCGACCGCCATCGGCATCCTGCTCGCCGAGGGCATAGGCGACACCGTCCGCGTATCACTTACCCCTCAACCCGGCGGGGACCGCAGGGAAGAGGTGTATGCCGCTTGCGAGATCCTACAGTCTCTAGGCCTGAGATCGTTTGCACCCAGCATCACCGCCTGCCCCGGTTGCGGGCGCACCACCAGCACCGTTTTCCAGGAACTCGCCGAGCGGACGCAGGCCTATGTCCGCGATAAGATGCCGGAATGGAAACAGAAATACGCCGGGTTCGAGGACCTGAAACTCGCGGTGATGGGGTGCGTAGTGAACGGCCCCGGCGAATCCAAGGCCGCGAATATCGGTATCAGCCTGCCCGGCACCGGGGAGGCCCCGAGCTGCCCCGTGTACGTCGACGGCCAAAAGTACCAGACGCTCACCGGCACCCCCGATCAACTGGCCGCGGAATTCAGGCGCATTATCGACGAATACGTCGAAAGGAAGTATGTGCGCCGTGAGGAGCCGGCCCTTTCGTAGCGGGTGAGGGTTTTTCATAGTCACAGCCTGTTTGGTCGCGCCGTGCCGTGCAACGGCATAATGTCGCCGTACGACGTCGCAAATTCCAACGTGCGTGGGCGTGAGGAACCCAGTCTAATCGCGAGGGGCCAATGTCCGGCGCCCGCCGAGCCAAGGCGGCCGCAAATCCAAGCACAAACAGACGGGCGAGTCCGGCGGCCTTGGGAGGTATCCGACTCGACCGACGAGGGAGAAAGTACGAATGCCAGGCAGTTTCTTTCCGCCGCAACGGACCTTGATGGGCCCCGGGCCATCGGACATCCACCCCCGGGTGTTGTCCGCGATGTCGCGACCGACGATCGGACACCTCGATCCCGAGTTCATCCGCATGATGGATGAACTCAAGGAGCTCCTGCGGTACGCGTTCCAGACCCGAAACGAAATAACTTTCGCCGTCTCCGCGCCGGGATCGGCCGGCATGGAATGCTGCTTCGTAAATCTGGTCGAACCGGGCGACAAGGTCGTTGTGTGCCAGAACGGCGTCTTCGGCGGGAGAATGAAGGAAAACGTCGAGCGGTGCGGCGGAACGGCCGTCATGGTGCAAGACGCCTGGGGCGACGCCGTCGATGCGAACAAAGTGGAGGATGCGTTAAAGGCAAACCCTGGAGCGAAGGCTGTCGCGTTTGTCCATGCGGAGACGTCCACCGGCGCCCAGTCGGACGCAAAGACGCTGGTCGATCTCGCCCACCGGCATGGGTGCCTCGCGATCGTCGATACGGTGACGTCACTGGGAGGGACGCCGGTCAAAGTGGACGAGTGGGGTATCGACGCCGTCTACTCGGGGTCGCAGAAATGCCTGTCCTGTCCGCCTGGGTTGTCGCCGGTAAGTTTTGGCGAACGCGCATTGGACGCTATCAAGAAGCGCAAGTCGAAAGTGCAGAGTTGGTTCCTGGACCTGCAACTGGTGATGTCGTACTGGGGCGGAGACGGCAAGCGCGCGTACCATCACACCGCGCCCATCAACCTGCTCTATGGCCTGCACGAGGCGCTGGTGATGCTCCAGGAGGAAGGACTCGAGAATGCGTGGGCGCGGCACGTCCGCAATCACATCGCCCTTCGCGCGGGATTCGAAGCGATGGGACTCGAGTTTGTCGTCAGGGAAGAGCACCGGCTTCCGCAATTGAACGCCGTCTCCGTGCCGAACGGCGTGGACGAGGCAGAGGTCCGCGCACGGCTGCTCAGCGACTACAGCCTCGAGATCGGCGCGGGACTTGGGACGATGGCGGGGAAGATTTGGCGGGTTGGGCTCATGGGCCAAGCGTCAACCAAACGGAACGTGTTGTACTGCGTCGGGGCCATGGACGCAATATTGACTGCGATGGACGCGCCCATACGATCGGGCGTTGGCGTGTCCGCCGTCGTGCAGATCTACTCCGGTGGTCCGTCTCCGGCGGACACCCCGCGCCGGTAAGCGGAAACGAGAACGACGATGAATGTTGCCGCCTTTCGGGCCGCGTTCGAACACCGACTCGGCAGCCTGATGAACGTGCCTACGTATGAGTTCTGGGACCCGATCGTGTGCTCAAAAATGGATTTGTGCCCTGACATACAGGGTATGCTGTCGATTAAGAAGCAGAAACTGTTGAACCTGGCGTTCAACATGCTTGGAGAGAATGAGGCATACCTGGAGATAGGCACCTATCATGGCAAGAGCCTGATCTCGGCGATGATCGGCAATCCCGCTCGACCCGTGTTCGCGTGCGACAACTTTTCGCAGTTCGAGGACAACTCGTTGGAAACGGCGATTTCCAATCTCGAGCGCTACGGTCTCAGGGACCGGGTCATATTCTACAATGCGGATTTTCGGACGGTTTACACCCGTGAAAAGCTGCCGGTCCCGGTCGGCCTTTATTTCTACGATGGCGCACACGACTTCGACAGCCAGTATGAGGCGATTAAGCGGGCCGAGCCCTTCCTGGCGGATGAAGCGCTGGTCATTGTCGACGACTGGCGACTCGACCCCGTGGATTCCAGATCGTACGCCAAGGATGCGACGTTACGTGCCGCCCAGGAATCGACGGGATGGGAACTGCTCTATGAATTGCCCGCCCGATTCAACGGCGACCGGGCCATGTGGTGGAACGGGGTGGGGGTGTTGGCGTACGCCCGAGAAGGCGGCGAGGACCGCGCTTAACCCGCAATTCTCAC
>BTUX01000015.1:0-30082 GCA_045863315.1 Candidatus Hydrogenedentota bacterium
GAATCGGCGAGGATGCGAGTGAACTGGCGGGGTTGGTGACGGGAATTGGGGGACTGCAACACGCACGGATCTGTCAGCTAGCATCGTACGCGCATGTGAATCGATGGACTGGAGCGTAATGAGCAGGGTCGGGATTCGGGCGTTCACTGGGACGCCGTCGGACTGGAGGGTCACTGTCGCCGGAGGTGGTAGTCATGCATAGAGGTGTTCGACTTTGCCTTTATGCTCGCATTTGACGACGTAACCGAAGTTCACGCATTCACTCCCTTCCCTGCGGATGTGCGGGTGCAGCGATCGGAAACAGCAGGCACGGATCACTTCGCGGCATGGCTGGTATAATATCAGTGACACAGGCTGCAAAAACTCGAGTGGTCGTGTCTGCCGGCGCCTGGCCGACGAGAGGTATATGCCGTCCGATCTGTATGTGATTGCCTGCAAATGCGGGGAAAAGCTTGTCGTTGAAGAACGGCAGGTTGGCAAACACGATACGTGTGGCAAGTGCGGCCGGGGCGTGTACGTGGCTCCAAGCGAGGTCAAGCCGTTTTCGCAAGCGCACGAAGGGGCGGAATCGCAGGCCGCGAACAGGTATATCGGCGAAGACGGAGTGCCGATCGAGTGGAATGTGGGGGATGTGCTGCTCAACCTGTATGAAGTCAAGGCCGTCCTCGGCGAAGGCGGCATGGGAAAGGTGTTCAAGGTCTTTCACCGCGGGTGGAAGATGCCGCTCGCGGTGAAAAGCCCCAAGGCGCGGATCCTGTTGAGGAAGGAGGGGGTCGCCAATTTCGAGCAGGAATGCGAGACGTGGGTCAATCTGGGATTGCATCCGCATATCGTGAGTTGTTACTACGTCCGGCGTTTGGGGGGCGTGCCGCGTATCTTCGCCGAATACGTCGAGGGAGGCTCGCTGTGGGAATGGATTCAGAACGGCAGGCTGTATAAGGGCGGCCAGGTGAAGGCCATCAGCCGCATCTGCGATTACGGCATTCAGATGGCATGGGGCCTGCAACACGCGCACGAACGGGGACTCGTGCATCAGGACGTGAAAAACGCCAACGTGCTGATCGGCCCCGAAGACGTCGCGAAAGTCACGGATTTCGGTTTGGCCCGGGCGCGGGCGCTGGTTGAGGTCGACCCCACACTGCTGGACATGGGCGGGGTGACGAACGTCGGGATGACGCGGTACTACTGCTCCCCCGAACAAGCCAACCGAGAAAAGCTCACGAAGAAGACCGACATGTGGAGCTGGGCCATGTCCATGCTCGAGGCGTACACGGTCAAAGTGATCTGGTACCGGGGGACCGACGGCCCTGAAGTGCTCAAGAAGTTTCTCGAGCAGCAGAAGACCAATCCGCGGATCCTGCAAATGCCGCCGCTGTTTGCCGAAATCATGCAACGCTGTCTCGATCCGGATCCGGAGAAGCGGCCCGAAGACATGAACGAAATCGCCGCGGCCTTGGCGCAGGTGTACCGGGATGTGCTGAAGCAGGACTATCCTCGGCAGCAGCCCCGACCGACCGAAGCGTTGGCCGACAGCCTGAATAATCGGGCACTCTCTCTCGTGGACCTGTCGCGCGGGCCGCATGCCGAAAAGGCGTGGGAATTGGCGCTGAAATCGGACCCGCATCATCCGGAAACGACGTACAACTGGGGCCTCTTCCGATGGCGTACGGGCCGGCTGGCGGACGACGTCTTGATTCAGCGATTGCACGAGGTCGTCAAGTTTCACCCCCAGGAATGGCTGCCGCTCTACCTGCTTGCGCAGGTACACCTCGAACAGTGCGAGTTTCGGGTTGCTTCCCGTATACTTCGCGAACTGATTCAGAACTTTCCTGAACGCCCCGAGATCGAAGCGGCACTCAAGTTGGCCGACGCCAACTTGGGATCGACCCGCCGGCCGGAGCGCGTTTTCTCGGGCCACGCGGACAGCATCAGCGCTTTGACCTGCAGCCGCGACGGGCGTTACCTGATGTCGGGCAGCGAGGACAATACGCTTAAAGTGTGGGACCTGAACACCGGTCTTTGTGTTCGCACGCTCGAGGGCCATCAAAACACCGTCACATCCGTACATTTCACTTCCGATGGGACCATTGGAATGTCCAGCGCGCAGGATCGCACGATCAAGTTCTGGAACATTGCAAGCGGGAAGTGTCTACGGACCCTCGAAGGTCATATTGAACCTGTGGAAGATGTGGCGTTTACCGAAAGCGGACATCTGGCCCTGTCCGCGGGGATGGATGGAACGCTTCGGCTCTGGGAGATACGTGACCGCGAATGCGTGGCGGTCATGGGTGGACATCGCGGGGGGGTCCGGTCTGTGTGCATGGATCCGTCCGGGATGGTAGCCCTGTCCGGGGGACAAGACTGTTCGGTCCGGGTCTGGGATGTCCAAGGACAGCGGTGCACACACGTGATGGAAGGGCATACGGCACCCGTCACCTGCGTGCGAATAAGTGAGGACACGCGCCTGGCCGTATCCGCCAGCGAGGACCGCACGCTCAAAGTGTGGTACCCCGCCGGGGGCAAGCTATTGGGCACGCTTGAGGGCCACCAGGGCCAAATCACGTCCGTGGCGGTCAGCCCGGACGGGCGCTTCGCCTTGTCGTGTGGGCTGGACAAGTCCGTTCGGCTGTGGGAACTGACGACGGGCCGTTGCCTCAATACCTTGTCGGTACACAAGCTCGAGGTGAATGCCGTGTGCTTCGGGCACGACCTCAACCATGCATATTCCGGAGGCGCGGACTGCTCAGCGGTGGAATGGCAGATGGGGTTGAGCAAAGGGCACCCAGTCGCGCCAATCATGATATGTCAGGCTGTTTCAAGTGAAACAGCTCAGTCTCGCGGACGTGCTTTCGAAGAGTCTATCGCGTTGGCGAAAAATGCCTTTTCCAAGGCCGACGCTCTCACCGCCGCCCAACACATTCGGAATGCACGACGTCAGCCCGGCCGCCGTCGCGCCCCCGAAGCGATGAAACTCTGGCGCGAGTTGTACACGCGCCTTCCGCGAATCTCGTTCATCGGCGCCTGGGAACGGGCGACCATTGATGAGTTTGGCGAGCCTATCAAATCTATCCAACTCACGTGTGACGGGCGCAACGCTCTGGTTGTCAGTGGCAAAAACCGGATGACACTCTGGGACGTCGCGCTCGCGGAGATAATGCGGGAATTTGAACCGGACACGGCCTCGGTGGAGTCGGTATGCTTCAGTGGGGACGGTCGGTGGGTGCTGACGGGGGCGTGGGAAATCAAGCTTTGGGACGCCAGCACGGGAGCCTGTATTCGCGTGTTCGAGCGTCAGCCGGACCTTGTGAACGCCCTTTCGATCGGCCCGGACGGCAAGTTCGCATTGTCCGCACAGGCCAGGACCGTGAGGCTTTGGGAGTCCGCCACCGGCCGCGCGATGGGGGAACTGCACGGCCACATGGGTGACGTCAATGCCGTGGCGTGGAGCCCCGATGGGCGACTCGCACTGACCGGAGGCGAAGACCGTAAGCTGTTTATCTGGGAGGTGGCCACAGGCAGGTGTTTGGCAACGTTGGACGGCAGCGTCCAGCCGATACGGTCCCTGCAGTTCAGCTTGGACGGAATGTATGCGGTTTCCGGAGGAGGATCCATTTGGAGCCGGCCCGGTGAGGTGAAGTTTTGGAACCTCGCGACGGGCGAATGTCTCCACACATTCGGAGGACATACCGACGGCGTGCAAGCCGTGAGCATCAGTGGCGACAATCGATATGTGATTTCCGGCGGAAGGGACCGGACGGTGCGAATGTGGAGCACGCTGACCGGCAAACAAATCCACACGTTTGAAGGGCATACGGACGGCGTAGAGGCCGTCGCGATGACGAACGACGGGCGGTATGTCATTACCGGCGGCAAAGATGCGACGATGCGCATCTGGGCGTTGGACTGGGAACTGGCCGAGCACGTGCCGGCGGAGTGGGACCCGCTGGCCGAACCCATTCTTCGGAATTTCCTCGTGAACGCGACGCCCTACGCGGCGCAGTTGCGCGAGGACCGTGAAGAGAGCGAACGTAGAATCAAGCAGGCGTTGACGCGTAAAGGCGCACCCACATGGTCGGAACCGGACTTGGCAAGGCTGTTCACGGCGCTTGGCTGCGCGGGGTACGGATGGTTGCGGCCGGAAGGTGTTATGACCGCGCTTCAGCGAATGGCGGACTCGTGGAGGGTCCCTTCCGGTCTGCCGGAGAAAGCGGGCGCAGAGCAGCACACGGCGCAGGCCTTGATGCGGCGGTTGATGGGGCGGTTCTCGTCGGAGTAGTTCGAAACCAGGCGGGTCGAGGACAAATATACGGACCCGAGTAGAAAAGCGGGGATGGGCGCGTCGAAATCGCGCGGGATATCCGCACGGACGCTATCATTGGCGTCTTGGAATGCGGCCCGTCAAGAGGAGTACGTCAGGCAATGTCTGAACCATCATTCGACATCGAGAAGGCCCACCGCTGGTTTGCAGTCGAGTTTAATAACCTTGCATGGGAATTGTACGAATCGGCAGGACGTACGGAGGCCGATACCGAGCGGATGATTCACGCCGCGCATGCCGCGTGCTTCCACTGGTTTCACGTGGGTGTTGACGTGAACCGGCTGCGCGCGCTGTGTCTGCTTGCGTCGGCGTACGCCGCCGCGGGGCTGGCGGAACTCGCAGTACGATATGCGACGCAATGCGTGGCGCTAAGCGATCGGCTGGGCGACGAACAGACGAAATTCGATCGGGCAACGGCCCTCGGTTGCGCGTATCTGGCCCATCGCGTCAAAGGTGACGTTCGCGCCACGGACGAATTCCTCCGCAGTGCCCGCGAGGCCGCTGCCGCCCTGCCAGACGACGACGAAAGGATTGTGTTCCTTCGGCTGTTCAACGTGAAAACTTGTTAGCCCGGATTTTTCACACCCGCGGGCAATGAAGGATACACCTTCTCGCGGCACATACCTTTATGCAGCGACAGGGAAAACGGGCTGTTGGTGTGAAAAATCCTCACCCGATTGACTTCTATGCTATCTCCTGAGCATTTTTCACCAGTCGCTCCCGTCATCGGGAGCGACTGGTGAAAAATGCGGGTTAGCCGTCTTGCTTCATTTGCGTTCGACTCGTGGAAACGCGGAATGTATGCATCTTCGACCTGCAAGGTACAATTCCTCCAGATAGCGCGCTCGGTGCCAAGCTACCGACATGTACTTCAATCCAGAGACTCCCACTAACACGTAGCTTTTTCGATCCAATCGCTACACCGCCTCGTATACCCCGAAACTTGTACAACCAACCTCGATACGATGATTTACCAATGTTTCTGCTTCGATTGCGGCCGTTTGGCCTGAAGATTGCCCATTCTTGCCGAGTCTTCACTTTCGCCTAACCTTTGCCCAATGAGGAAATTCTATCGTGAAACGCAGGAAAAACCGGGGCCGAACGCAGGCCCGAGCGATTTTAAGGAGTAGCAGCATGCGACAGGGTTACTTAATCGACATGGATGGCGTCATTTACCGGGGGACCCAACTGATTCCCGGGGCGGAGAAATTCATTCGACGTCTTCGCGAGCGGGACATCCCGTTTCTTTTCTTGACGAACAACAGCCAACGGACCCGGCGGGACGTTGCGACGCGATTGCAGCGGATGGGAATCGCGGTGGAGGAGCGGCACATCTACACGTGTGCGATGGCGACCGCGCGATTCTTGGCCGAACAGAAACCGAACGGCACGGCGTTTGTGATCGGAGAAGGCGGACTGCTTCAAGCGTTGCACGCGAACGGGTACGCGATTGTCGACAGCGATCCCGACTACGTTGTCGTGGGAGAAGGGCGCACGATGACGTTCGAGATCATGGAAAAGGCATCGCGCATGATTCGCGGCGGGGCGAAACTCGTGGCAACCAACCCCGATCCCAATTGCCCCACGGCCGACGGAATCCGGCCGGGTTGCGGCGCAATCGCGGCAATGCTTGAGCGCGCGACCGGACTCGAGGCATTTACCGTCGGCAAGCCGAGTCCCCTGATGATGCGTGCGGCGCGTAAAGAGTTGGATTTGGGCGCAGGGGAGACGACGATGATCGGGGACACGATGGAGACGGACATCCTGGGCGGTATGCAGATGGGGTATCGGACGGTGCTGGTGCTCTCCGGCGGCACGAAGCGGGAGGATCTCAAACGGTTCGCGTATCAACCGGATCTCATCGTCGAGTCCATCGCCGACTTGTGCGAGTTGGAACAGTCCTTGCAAGATTCTGCAGCCTGAGCGGGCGCACGGCGGGCCGTATGATTTGTCCGACTTAGCCCGCATTTCTCACCAGTCGCTCCCGATGAGGGGAGCGACTGGTGAGAAATGCGGGCTATGACAGGTTGTCGGAGGAGGAGAAGGCGGAAACGGTGATCTTTTCGGGCAGTTACGGTTTGGCCGGAGCGGTCGACTATTTCGGCGACGAATACGGCCTCCCGAAGGCCACTTCCGGTCACATGACTTACTACTTGTGGGGTCTGCCGAACCAACCGATTCACACGGTCATTGTTTCGCACATCGGGCAAGGCGACTACAATCGGCTCAAGGAACTGTTCGATACGGTTGAAGTCGCAAAGGAGTTGAAGATTTATCCGTCTGACGGGGAGCGTGATGCGCCGTTTCAGGTGTTCTTGTGTCGAGGGTCAAGGGCGGATTTCAGGAGATTCTGGCCTCAGACGCGCGAATGGTGACCGCCCTATTTCGTGAACACGGGCTGGCGCCCCTCGAGGAAGGCCCGGAGTCCTTCTCCAAGGTACTCGTCCGTCACAAAGCGCGTGAACGACGTCGCCTTGCCGTCTGCTCCAAGTATGCCGGTGGCCCGCGACAGAATGGGCGCGCGCAGGGAAAACTTGCAGGCTTTCACCACGTCGGAACTCAGGCGGGAAAGCCGCGCGACTTGTTTTTCCACCATCGCGTCAAGTTCGCCGGCCGGTGCGATGCCGTCAACCAGCCCCGCGGCGAGGGCGTCTTGCGGTTTCATGTTCTTTCCCAACATGACCACTTCGCGCATCGCCGTCGGATTGCAGACGCCGGCGATGATGGCGACGAGTCCCTCCGGGACGGGCACGCCCACTTTGGCTTCGGCGAAGCAGATTGCGCCGCGGTCCTGGTCCATGTAACGGAAGTCCGCCAGTATCGCCAACACGGCGCCTCCGGCCATGGCCGGGCCGTTCAATACCGCAATGTGCGGTTTTTGCAGCGAGTAGAGCGCGATCACCAACCGTTCGACCGCTTTGAAGATCTCGATGCGGCCTTGGGTGTCCGCGTCCAGTACTTTGATCGGGTTGAGGCCGTTCGAGAACATGCCCTCCAATCCTGACCGAAGTACGACGACGCGCGTATCCGGGTGCGCATCCGCTTCCCGGTGCGCGGCGATGAGGTTTTCCATGGTCTCGATATCGAGCACGTTAAACGGCGGCTCAGTAAAGGTGACGACTGATGCAAGGCCTTGGTGGGAAAGGGAAATTGTTTCAGGCATGGGCGAACTCCATGGTAGGTTGCGCGGTGACATTGGAAGATTTGGAAACGGGTTGCGTCGTATGGCCGGAAAAGGCGACTTCTCTGTGGAGAACTTGTACTCGATGAATTGAAGCGGCCCATGAGTGGCCAATTTTGTTGTTAACGATGGCCCGTTTCGGTGACATTGGCGCTCATTCCATGTGGTGCCGTCTGATCAGTCCCGTGCGTTCCGGCTGAGGGTATTCGGCAACGAGGCAGGTGCGATGGCCTCTTCCGCGGGAATGAAGGGCGGCCTGCGGGCGGACTCGACGGGACGTATGGTATCGATTGAGGTCGGAAGAGGGCCGAAAGGTCGTTTGAGAATGTCGCGGTACTGGACAAGCCACGCCAGCATCGCCGCCGAATACACGGTAGCGAACGCGGCCCATAGTTGACCGGTGAACGTGTCGAGGCCGAACGCGAGTTGCGCCCAGATGAAACCGGCGGCAATCATGACGGGATGGCGGAACAGTTCGAGCAGATACGCCCAGCGCTTCGACTCGAAGACGCCGCCGATACACACCAGCGTGATGATCACCAGTCCGGCCACGCCGCCGCGCGTTGTCCACAGCATCGAGGTTTCGTACTTCAGAAATGTCGTGCCGATGATTAGTGTGGGGACAAACTGAAACAGCGTGTACAAGCTCAGTCCAACGGGAATCTTGGGGTCGTACTTCATGTAGAACTCGCGGGTCAGGTAGGCCGGCGGACCATCCTTTTCGAGCCCCTGGGGCCGCCATGCCGGCTTTTTGAACCAAATCAGCAACTTGTCCTGCCAGCGAGGGGCCTTCCAAGCCAACTTGAAGAGATCAATCCAGTAGTGGACTTGTCCCCAGACCGGGTTCCAACTGCGCAGCGGGGTCGCCGTACCGTAGATCGGTTCTTCTTCTTCCTCGGCGAAGGTGCCGAAAAGCCTGTCCCAAATGATCAGAATGCCGCCGTGATTGCGGTCGATGTACTTGGGATTCTTTGCGTGATGGACGCGATGGTGGGACGGCGTGTTAAGAATCCATTCGAGCGGTCCCAATTTTCCGATGGTCCGAGTATGAATCCAGAACTGATACAAGGTGTCCACCGACGCCATCGTAATGAACATGTAGGGCGGGAACCCGATCAGGGCGAGGGGGAGATAGAAGATCCAGAAGAAGCAACCCTGAAACACGCCCTGGCGAAGGGCCACGGTAAGATTGTACTCCTCGCTCTGATGATGGGGGATGTGGGAGCCCCACATGATGTTGATGTCATGGCTGCACCGGTGCGCCCAGTAATACATGAGGTCGTACAGCAGCAGGCAGGCAATCCACGCAGCGGTCGAATCCATCGGAATGGCGAATAAGGCGTGGTTGGTGTAGAGATAAATGTAACCGGCGCCGATGACGGATTTCAGAAAGGCGCCTCCGACCTGATCGACAATGCCCATGCTGAGATCGTTGATGCTGTCGGCGTAACGGTAATTGGCCCGCCGAACTAGATAGCTCACACCGATTTCGACGGCGATGAGAATGAAGAAAAACGGGATCGCTTTCTCGATGAGGTTGATCATGCCTGAAACATCCTACGACCACGCCTTGAGCGGATGGGAAAATCGGACCCGACCCGACGGAGGACAGGATAGCGCGAACCGACCTACCGGTCAATAGGGCAAGGCCGTTACCGCTACTCCGGGACAATCGACCACCATACGCGCGCGAAATGCGGCAGTCTGAATGCAGTTGGGAACATGCAGTTGCGTTCCAGGGGGACGAATGGCGGGGGTGAGCATGCCGGAGCGTCCGGCGCTTGTATACGCGCCAATCCATGTGAATCTGTTTGACTTGCCGGCGCTTCTCGCCAAGACGTTCGACCTGTTGGATCCAGCCATTGCCAACCACTCGACCCACGTTACCTATTGGGTTATCCGGCCGGCGAGGAGCTTGGCTTGCCGGAGGACGAGGAATGCGCGCCGAAGAGGCCCGGGGGGTGCTGTCATCCATGTCGGACAGAGGCGAGTTGGACCTCGCGGTGGTCAGGGTCATGCTCGATCATTACGAGGAGATGATTTCGTTGAAATAAGCGGCCCAGGCCGCGGCGGTGCAGGAGTATCAACAGTCTCGTATGGCGCCGGCGGGAGTTGACCGAGAATAGTACCCATTTGCGATTGGGGCGGGCATGCGCCGGGCGCCGAACGGCTCGGAGGGTCTTCCCCGCGGAATGAGCGCAAATCCGCTTGCATTTCTCACCGGTCGCCCCCGATGAGAGGGGCGACCGGTGAGAAATGCTCTGGAGATAGTATTGGAATGAATCGGGTGCGGTTTTTTCACAGCAACAGCTCGTTGTGCCCGTCGCTGCATAAGGGTGTGTGCTGTACGAAGTTGTACTTTCATTGCCCGCGGGTGTGAAAAATCACGGCTAGGCGAAGGTCCGGCAATTACCATCACACGTTTGACCCGATCCCATCCATCCAATACTATGCGGTTCTCCAACAGTTCCCACGCGGTCCGCCGCGTAGAAGGCGGAGCACACGTGTCACTGCGGGGAAAGTCCGGACAGGATTGGGCGAGTAGGAGCTTCACTTTGGTGGGCAAGAGCGACACGCCTTCGACTGGTGCAATGCGTACGGCTGTCGAGGCCGGCCGACGGCGGACCCTCATTCTCTTCCTGATTTGCGCCGGTCTGGCCTTTCTCGCGCATTCGGGCGGGTTGGCGAACGGATTTATTACAGCCTACGACGATGAAGAGTATGTGCTGAGCAACGGCATGGTGCGCCAGGGGCTGACCCTGCCGGGTTTGTGGTACGCGTTGACGGGGGTGTGCGCGGCGAACTGGCACCCATTGACCATGCTTTCCCACATGATGGACTGCACGGTGTTTGGTCTGTCCCCGTGGGGACACCATCTCACCAGTTTGTTGTTGCACGCGTTGAACGCCGGAATGCTCTTTCTCGCACTCAACCGCTTGACGGGATCTCCGATCCAAAGCGCGTTGGCGGCGGCATTGTTCGCGGTGCATCCGATTCATGTGGAATCAGTTGCGCATGTGTCCCAGAGAAAGGACGTGCTGAGCACGTTCTTCTGGGTCACGTCAATGTGGACGTATGCCGCATACGTGAAGCGACCGGGTTACACGCGATACCTGGCGACCTGTGGACTGATGGCCCTGGGGTTGCTGGCCAAACCGACCGTGGTGACGCTCCCGTTTGCGTTGCTCTTGCTTGACATTTGGCCGCTGAAGCGCGTTGACCTGGGAACGGGAACGAATTCCGGCGCCACTGCAAGGACAATCGCCGGGCTCATCGCGGAAAAGGTTCCGCTTTTCGCTCTGACTGCGGTTTCGAGCGTAGTGACGTTTCTGGTCCAGCGGTCCGCGGGCGCGGTGATGCCGGTCGAAGCAAAGCCGATTTCAGTGCGCGCGCAGAACGCGCTTGTCGCCTATGGCGAGTATTTGCTGAAGGCGCTGTGGCCGACCAATCTCGCGGCATTCTATCCCTACATCGAGCCGTTGCCGATGTGGCGCTGGTTGGTCGCCCTTGGCGTGGTGGCGCTCCTGAGCGGCACGGCGATTGCCTTTCTACGTTCGCGGCCGTATCTCGCGGTCGGTTGGTTCTGGTTTCTTGGCACGCTGGTGCCGATGATTGGCATGGTGCAAGTCGGTCAACAGGCCTTGGCGGATCGCTACGCGTACATTCCTTTCTTCGGACTATACATCGCGGCGGTCTGGCTTTGTGCTGAGGTTGTGGGTCGGCTTCGACTGCCCCGGTCCGCGCTGGCGGGCGTGTGCTGCGCAGTAATCGCGGTCCTATGCGGAATGACCGTGATGCAGACCGCGCGTTGGCGCAATTCAGTTTCGATCTGGCGGCACACGTTACGTGCAACGGGTGAAAACGTGCGGGCGCGGACCAGTTTGGGCATCGCATTAACGGAAGCGGGGCAGTTTGATGAGGCGGTGATTCATTTGAAGGAAGCGATTCGGTTGGAACCAGAGTCGGACCGCTACGTCAATCTGGGCTCGGCATACTTTCGTATGCAAAATGTGACGGAGGCCGAAAAGGCGTACCGGCAGGCGCTCGAGCTTGCTCCGACGCATGCCAAGGCCCTGTATAACTTGGGGATACTCTGCCTGTCGCAGAAACGGTTCGATGAAGCCTCGGCGCTGTTCGAGGCGATTCCCGGCAAGACGCCAAGTTACTATGCAAATGTCGGCGACTTGTACGCTGAGTTTGGATATCTGGATCAGGCCGAGGTCCTGTTTGCCGAGGCCTTGAGGCAGGACCCAACGAATGCGCTGGTTCGCGTCAGCCAAGGTCGGTTGCGGGAGCGACGCAACGATTTCCGAGGCGCGGTGGAACTGTACGTGGAAGCGAAACGTCTTGATCCCCGGCTGCCGAATATTGACGTGTTCATTGCGCGTGCCCGCGCCGCCGCCCAACGGAGGGGATAGGGCGCTGCATGCCAAGGAGGGCGACGTCCACAGGCGCCGTTCGGCGTGCCGGACTGGAATCTCAGGCGAGGGGAAGGCCGTGGTTCTTGGCCGCCGGCATCGCACTTCTAGCGTTTGTGGTCCACTCGAGGGTACTGGGCAACGGATTTATTCACGGATATGACGACAATCTGTACGTGCTGAGCAACGACCATGTGCGCGAAGGGTTGTCTTGGTCGGGACTCGTTTACGCGTTTACATCGGAGTGCGCGTCGAACTGGCACCCGCTTACGATGCTGTCTCACATGGCGGACTGCACGCTGTACGGTGAATGGGCGGCAGGGCACCATCTGACCAGTCTAATCCTACACGCCGCGAATGCGGCGGTGGTATTTGTCGTGCTGAACGGACTGACGGGCGCGCGGTGGAAATGCGCCCTTGTGGCCGCGCTTTTTGCCGTACATCCGATTCATGTGGAGTCCGTCGCGCATGTGGCCCAGCGCAAAGATTTACTCAGCGGGCTGTTCTGGATGTTGTGCATCGGGGCGTATGCCCGTTATGCCGCACAGCCCGGCTGGCGCCGGTATGGATGGACGACGCTCTTTA
Organism: Candidatus Hydrogenedentota bacterium; assembly: GCA_045863315.1. GTDB lineage: Bacteria > Hydrogenedentota > Hydrogenedentia > Hydrogenedentales > SLHB01 > JABWCD01. The sequence goes on from BTUX01000015.1 coordinate 12,503, forward strand.
TGATGCTGGGCTTGTTGTCGAAACCGGTTGTGGTGACGTTGCCGTTTGTCCTGCTGCTGCTCGATGTGTGGCCGCTGAGACGCATCGAGATTAAAGGGTGGCGATTGGAGTGGAGCAAGGCGCGCTCGCTGCTCCTGGAGAAATTCCCGTTGTTTGCATTGTCTCTTGTTTTCAGCATCATAACGTTTGCTGTTCAATACGCGAGCGGGGCCGTCCAGGCGATTGAGCGTCAGGCCGTCGGGGAGCGCGCCGCGAACGCGGTGCTGGCCTACGTCGAGTACCTTGCCGCGGCGGCGTGGCCGGCGCGGCTGGCCGCGTTGTATCCGCATCCGCTCGCGTATCCAGTGTGGAAATGGGGCGGCGCATTGATCGTTTTGGCGACGGTGACTGCGTTTGCAGTCTTGAGCCTTCATCGCCGCCCGTATCTGGCGGTTGGTTGGTTCTGGTTTCTGGGCACACTGGTCCCGATGATCGGCATTATTCAGGTTGGGGCCCAGGCAATGGCGGATCGATATGCGTACACAACCTTTCTGGGTGTGTATATGGCGGCCGTGTGGGGCGGCGCTGATCTCGCAGTTCGGTTCCGGCCTCCAAAGGCCGCGATTTCCGGTGCCGCCGCTACGGTGATATTGCTGTTGTCCGGTCGCACCTATGTACAGATCGGCTATTGGAAAGATGCGGTGACGCTGTGGCAACGCACGGTCGACGTGACGGAAAATAACGTGCAGGGATACCTGAGCCTCGGGATGAGCTTGTTCAATGAACACCGCTATGAGGAAGCCGAGAAGTGGTTCGGTCAGGCGGGGGAGGCGAGTCCTTCGAACGCGGGTGCGCACTACTACCGCGGTCTGTCCTTACTGAAGCTGGGACGGGTCGAGGAGGCCGAGCGCGAATTCAGGCTGGTTACCGGCAAGAATGCGAATTTCTACACACGAGTCGGCGATCTGTTCTTTGATGCGGGACATCGCGTCAAGGCGATGCAAATCTACCACGAGGGTCTCGCCTTGTATCCTGATGCGGCGTTGTTGCATGTAAGCTACGGAATCGCCTGCGAGGCGGAACAGAACGTTGCGGAAGCGTTTCGCGCCTACACGGAAGCGAAGCGGCTCGACCCGAACATCCCGAATATCGATACCTTAATCGCGCGGGCGAAGGCGCGCATGAACTGAAGTCGGGCGAGGAGTGGCGGGCCTTACTTTCTCTGCCCGTAGTAGGCCTCGCCGCCGTGTTTGCGATAAAAATGCCTGTCAAGCAGATAGGCTGGAAGCGGCGCTTGATCGGGCGAAATCGCGAGCGTGTACACGGCCATGCGGGCAATCTCCTCCAGGACGAGCGCGTTCTCGACGGCCGCCTCGACGGTCGGGCCCCACGTGAACGGCGCGTGGAACGCGACCAGCGCGGCGGGGCACTCCAGCGGATCGCGTCCGTGAAAACATCGAGCGATGGATTGGCCGATCGCTCGTTCGTAGTGACTTGACATATCTCCGTCTTCGATCGGATGCGTGACGGGCACGTCGCCGCGAAAGTAGTCCGCATGGGTTGTGCCGAGGCAGGGGATAGGCCGGCAGGCCTGCGCCCAGCAGGTAGCGTAATGGGAATGAGTATGCGCGATTCCGCCGACAAGTTCGAACTCCCGGTAAAGTTCGATGTGAACGGGCGTGTCGACGGAGGGCGCGAGGTCGCCCTCTACCCGGTGTCCTTCGAAGTTTACCACGACCATTGTATTGGGGGTCATGGACTCATACGGGACGCCACTCGGTTTGATCACGATCAGGCCATGTTCGCGGTCTATGGCGCTGGCATTGCCCCACGTCATGGTGACGAGGCCGTGCCGGACCAACGCTAGGTTCGCCTCGCAAACGGCGCGCTTGAGATCCTCCAGCATCTACGCGACGGCCTCGCTCAGGCACTCCTCCTCGAATGACTGGAGGCGGGCGGAAACCGAATCGAACGTGGTGTATTGCATGAGTTCGGTGCGGAGTTTCGCCGCATTGCGAAGCCCCCGCAAATAGCCGGAATAGTGTTTGCGGAACTCGACGATCCCGCGCTGCTCACCGCGCTCTCGCACACAGAGCCGCAGATGTTCGAGGCACACCTGGATTCGTTCGGAAATCCCGGGTTCCGGCAGGCGCTCGCCGGTCGCGAGATAATGTTTGGCTTGACAGAAAATCCACGGATTCAGTATCGCGCCGCGCCCGATCATGACGCCGTCGCATCCGGTCTCGAACATTCGTTTAACGTCTTCCGGCGAATTCACATCGCCGTTTCCGATAATGGGGATCGACACCGCCCGTTTCACTTTTTCGAGCCACGACCAGTCCGCCTTGCCGCGATGGCCTTGGTCCCGCGTACGGCAGTGGATTGCCAGGGCTTGTGCTCCGGCCTGCTGCACCATCCGCGCGACGTCGAGGATGACGATGCTGCGCTCGTCCCATCCAAGGCGGGTTTTTACCGTGACGGGCAGCGTCGTGGCGCGGATGACCGATCGTACAATGGCCTCGAACTTGGCAAGATCGCGCAGCAGGCCGGCGCCGGCTTCGCGCAGTGCAACCTTTTTCACCCAGCAGCCGCAATTGATGTCAATAAAGTCAGGGTTGGCGCGCTCGGCAATGCGGGTAGCGCCCTCCATGGAGGTCTCGACACCGCCGAAAATCTGTATTGCCACCGGGCGTTCTTCTTCCACCACCCGAATTTTTGCCAACGACTTGCGCGCGTCGCGGATCAGCGCCTCGCTGCTCGTGAATTCCGTGTAAACGAGGTCCGCGCCGAGCCGCTTACAGATCAGGCGAAACGGAATATCCGTCACGTCCTCCATGGGGGCAAGGGCCAGCGGATTCGATATGGAAATACGGCCGATTCGCATGCACTAACCCTACCGGGAGCGGTGTGCGTGTTTCAAAGCAATTCACCTCAAACGGGCTGATTGCCGCCTTCTAACAGTTTGTCGGATTTTGCATCGGACAAATGTGTAAGTCGTTATGTATCAATGCTCGTCGCTAGGCGGTCCAAAATGGAGCGCCATGGCTATGATTGGACTTACGAGCAAAGTCCGACAAACTGCTAGAGCCTGCTGTACTGCTACATCTTAATTCGTCCCGGTACCTGTCGAAAGATGGGGGTAAGCTCACACTTCACACTGTGTGGTCGTCCCGTGACAAGTTTTCGCGCGTCATGTTCACGTTTCGTTGCATGCCGGGGAGTTTGGCGCGCATCAGAGGCGTCCCGGCGAATTCCTGAAGGAACTCGTCGTGAGTCATTTGTGCGATGCGGTCCAGATCGATGTTGGCGTGGCCTTCCTTCGGGTGGAAAGCCTTCTCCGTCGTAACGGAGGCCTTGCGGTTCCAGGGGCAAACGTCCTGGCAGATGTCGCAGCCGAACACCCACGAGCCGAAGCGGCGCTGTAAGTCTTCCGGAATCGCGCCTTTGTTCTCGATTGTGTGATAGGAAATGCAGCGGCGCGAATCCACGACACCCGGCCGCACGATGGCGGTTGTCGGGCAGGCGTCAATACACAAGCGGCATGCGCCGCAATGGTCAGGGACAGGCGAATCCGGGCGGATCTCAAGAGTTGTCACCACAACGCCGAGGAAGAACCATGACCCGAGGTCTCGACGCAGCACGAGGCTGTTCTTGCCGATCCATCCGACTCCCGCCCGCGCCGCCCACGCCTTTTCCATGACCGGACCGCTGTCTATACAACAATAGCAGCGTGCGGCGGATTCAAGTGACTCGATGAACCGCGCGAGGCGGCGGAGCGGCTTTAACAGGACCCGGTGGTAGTCGCGGCCCCACGCGTAGCGAGATACAAGGCCGGTATGGCGGGTGGGGGGTGGGCGCTTCGCATAATAGTTTCTCGCCACCACCACGACCGAGCGCGCCCCCTCCAGTCTTTTGCGAATGTCCTGCCGGAGCGACTTGGTGCGCGCCATCCAGTGCATGTCAGCGTGCATATTGGAATCGAGCCAGTCTCCCAGGAAATTGTCGGGGTCGATCGCACTTGCGGCGGCGATGCCGCATGCATCGAAGCCCAAGGCAGCCGCGAATTGCTTGATTTGTTGCGAACGGTCGTTGTTTTCGCGCGGGGGTGTCGACATCGCCGGTCAATGCCTATCGAAGATTGACGCGTTCACCGTATCGCTCGATAAGTCGTTGGTTCCACTCGTCGCCGCCGGGCAGGTTGGCGCTTTTGAAGACGGGCGGGTCAACGCCGTGCTCCTGAAAAAGACACGCCACTTCAAAGACGATCTGTTCCACAATCGCCACACCCACCAGTGTCGATGTCGCCGACACCCATACTCCGGCGTTGGGCACTTCCAAGGCGGCGTCGCCCGCGTTTCCCCCGTTGTCTATCACAAGGTCGCAGACTTCATATAACTTCCGGGTTTGGCCTTGACCAAGAGGCGCGGCCTTGGATTGGGCCAGTGAGGTGATGGCGACCGTGGTGAGTCCCTTTTCGCGGGCGAGGATTGCCATCTCGACCGGCACGGCGTTTCGCCCGCTGTTCGACACGATGGTCAGAACCTCGCCCGGGCGTATGTCCTGCGCATCGAGGATGGTCTTTGCCAAGCCCGGAGTACGTTCCAGCCTCGAGCTGCTGACGGGCCCTTCGTGTTGCATCAGGGACGGATACAGGATGGCGTTTACCGGGGCAAGTCCGCCCGCGCGGAAATAGAGTTCTTCGGCGATGACGTGCGAGTGCCCGGTACCGAACACGTGCCACACGCCGCCCGCGAGGAGGCTGAGAGCAATGGCATGCGCCGCCTCGCTAATCGCGGTCGCCTGGGTCGAGGAGACCTTCCGCAACAAGGACTCCGCGCACGAAAAAAACTCCAACACGGACCGCACCCTCCACGTCGCCACAGAAGTACGTCGTACTCGATTCGCTGCAAAAATCCGGAGAATTCCCGCCTTCCACTAGGGAACTGCTTGGCCCAAAGTTAACTTCACCACGACTGGAAAATGATCGGATGGATATCGGCCGTCGCGATGAAACGTCACGGTCTCGCATCGAAGGACCGCAATCGGCCCGCGTACGAGGATCCAGTCGATGCGCCGGTTGCTGCCTTCTTCTGGGGCCTCGAACCCGCTCCATGTCGTGACCGGTCCGGCGCGGTCTGCCGCTGCGTTCCAGGTGTCGATCAGGCCGCCTTCGGTGAGAATTGTGTACGTCTCGCTTCTCTCCGCCCGCGCGTTGAAGTCTCCTGTGACGATGATCGGTGTTTCAGTCGCGAGACTGGACAGCTTCGACAGCAGAACGCGAGCGCCGCCTTGACGGGCGGGTTCGCTCTGGTGGTCCAGGTGGGTGTTGAAGCAGTAGAAAAACGCCTTTGTCTGGAGGTGGTAGAACTTTGCCCACGTCACCATGCGATTGCATGCCGAGTTCCAGGATGAAGTGCCGGGTGTCTCGGGAGTATCCGATAGCCAGAAGTTGCCGGACTCGATCGGGGCGAGTGTGTCCTTCTTGTACAGCACCGCCATATGTTCGCCGCCGCAATCTGCTTCCCTGCCCACCCCAAACCAGCGGTACTGCGGCAGTTCCTCGATCAGGTACTCGGCCTGGAAATCAAGACATTCCTGTGTGCCGACTATGTCAGGGTCGTATTGGCCAATGGCCGCCGCCACGAGTTCTTTTCGCTGGGGCCATGCGTTCTCCTTGTCCGTGGCCGTGCCGTAACGAATATTGAAGGTCATAACCACCAGTGGGGTTTCGGCCGGCGCAGGGGCGCTGATCGCGCATAGGAGGATGGCAATGACGGTATTTCGAAGGCAGGTAGACATTTCTTGTGGACTCCCCGATCTGATTAACAGCTTCTAACAAAAAAACCAGCGACCATTGTGGTGCGGCCATCTTGGCTGCCTCCCGGAAGCAGAGTATGCAGGCAAGGATGCCTGCGCCACAAAGTCGGTTTGGTGTATTTTTTTTGTTAGATTAGAAGTTCTAAATCAATACCACGAGCAGAGGCAGTGCGGTTTCAACGCTTTCTTGTTTTTCGGGCCGGCTGCTTGGGTTGCGTATTCGTTGCGGTATCCTCATCTCCGTCCGAAATGGCCATAGCGCCCCGCCGAAGGCGCCCTGACCTGACAAGCGTCTTGGCGCGGGCCGGCGGATTGCAGCAGGTGTGCGCCGGAGTATCAAAGACCCTCCGGATGCGGTCCTGCAGTTCGGGCTCGAAAAACAGTTGCATCGAGGCGACCGCCTCCGCGTATAGGCGGTCCGTGCGCTCCTCGACGATTCGCCGCAGAGCCGGGAATCCTTGCGCTGCTTTGGGGGTCGTGTGCGTTTCGCACACATCGAGATAGGCCCGCAGGATTCGATGGTCGTTCCATGCGCCCAGTGCGTCTTGCAGGTTCTTCATCTGGGCGATGAGTTCGTCCATCGAGGGGCCGAACAAGCGCTGGAAGATTTCGCAACTGTATCGGAATTTCTTTAGCGCCAGTCGAATTTGATGCAGATGGTCCTCGGAGTGAAGATGCTTCCAACGGGTGAACGCACGGTCAAGATCGTACGCCCTCTCGCGAAGCGCGTCGCCTGCATACACAAGATAACAGGACTTTGGGGCGCGTACGGCGCCGATCACGTCGCTCAATTCAGCTCGAAAGTCCACATCGCGCACCAGGGATACGCCGGCGTCGACAAGTGGTGATTCGTCGGCGCGGAGGCCCCGTAAGTGACGTCCCGCGCAGAGCGCCGCAGCTCGTTCGGAGCCGGTCAGTTCCCTACGCAGGGTTCCCAGTAGTCCGAGCGTCACGTCGAGTTCACGCGCCTTTCCAAGACCACGTGTGACACCCCGCATCCGTCTTCGAAACGGTCTCAGTTTCGACTTCTTTATCAAGGCAGAGTGGCCGGTCAAGACCGCGCGAATCCGACGGGAGGCGACACGCAGGTCGTGTACTCCGTCGATATCATGCCTTGCTGCGGTCCGCACATGACGCCGCAACTCGGCGACCCGCTCCTTTAGCAGGCGGACAGTCAACTGTGCCGCCAATGTGCACCGGTTTCCCATGCCTGGAACTCCGAATCCGTCGGTTCCACGCCGTCCATTTCAGTCGCCTGTCCATCCGTCCGGACGTCCATAGGCGTGAACAATGCGAACGAACGGCGCGCGCGACATTCCCCCGGGATTGAGGCCGGGCTCGCCCTCGGGAACGGCGATATTCAACTTGCGATAATAATCGACCCACGCCGGAAACGTGGCGCCGGACAGCGGGTCCTTGAAGGTCATGGGCGCCAATTCGAAGATCGGCGTACCGTCGTTGGCTTGGCGAAAGGCCTCGTAGATCAGTTCGGAACAATAGAACGACGAATTGTCAATTTCATACACGGAATCGTAGGGCAAACCCCGAAACGAGCGGGCGGCACGGATCGCTCCGGGAATCAGACGCGCCTGTGGGCCTTCAATTCTTCCGACGAGCACACGCGATGTACCGTCTCCATTCGCACTCCGATTGAGGAAGTCGTCGAGGGACGTCTCGACGACCCCGGCGCCGATAGCCTCGATCACACGGACTCTCCCTTGGCGCGCATCGGATACCATGCCGACATGACTGAACTTCGCCCCGTCCACGCCTTGCGTTACGGTTTCAATCGCGTCGCAGAGGTCTCCGCAGTCCAAGTCCTGAAACAGAAGATCGCCGGGTCGAAGTGCGAACGCATCGTCTACGTGGACGTTGCTGCGCGCACAGCTCATGATTACGGCGAGCACCGTGCAGAACAACAGTGTCAGGCAACACCGTTTTGATCTCATTCGTCGCCTCCTTGACCCGCAAGGTTGGTATTGGCCGCAACAACCTCGACGGCGACGCCGAATACTTCCTCAAACAGGCCGCGTTTGCGCATCGGGCCCCATATGTCGACGGAATTGGGGTGCCGCTGCGTGGCGACGATTCGTACGGTGTCACCTTCCTTCGTTACGTTGATCTTTCGTACCGAGGCTTGGTGTGCGCGGTCGAGCCCGTCCGCCACACGCAGAATCGCGGCCAGTTTCCGGACCCGTTCCTGCCGTGGGGCGGCCAGCGCCGCGTATACCTTGTGATCAGCGCGGGGGTGCGCCTTTCGGTGATACCTCGCAATGCATGCAATCATTTGGCGTTCTTTTCCCGTAAAGTCGTCCAGTTTGGAATCCAGGATTAAATCCCGCGCATGTTTGTGATGACCCAGTTCGCTGATGCTATGTCCGATATCGTGCAATAAGGCGGCGGCGTGGAGCAGCCTTCGTTCGCGATCGTCAAGTCCGTGCAGCGAGGTGGTCTGATCGAACAGCGCCAACGCAAGGCGGCACACCTGAACTGCGTGGGCGGGGTCGGGATCAAGCTTCCACGCCATCGCACGGGCTGCCACAATCCCCGGGTCGGTTGCCCTCTTCTTTGTCACCGGCCTTCGGTGCGTCATGCATGACTCCAAAAGGATTTCGCGCGACTCAGCGGTCTCCAGGTTTCAAATCCATGAGTCCCAAGTCCACGTATTGTCCTCCGCCAGTCTGGTGGCAGTGTACGGCAATGACATTTTTCTTGCCCGGCTCGAACAGACTGATTTGCCCCGGCGACAGATGAATGCGCTCGTAGTCGGTGACATACCCCTTGCGTTCAAGCAGGGGCAGGCCGTTTACAAAGATTTCGACGGATTCGTCGTGGTGCAAATCCAGCCAGACTCCGCTCTTGCCAAAATCCGTTGGAAGATTGATTTCGCAGCGCAGCCAAATATCTGGGGAGTCCCAGCGAGTCCCGAGACGGGCCCCCGGCGTGCCCTCGGTGCCAAAGCCCGATCGGGCCATTTTCCACCGACTGTCATCGAATTCGCGAGTCATCCATCGGTCGCCGGGGTCTTGGAAGGCAACGCTCCACTTCTGGCCGTTCGGACCGGTCTTGATCAGTGCCCTCATGCGGGAGGAGACTGAGTCCACCAGTGTCGCGCCACCGACGGGGCGCTCCGCGTCCGGTGCGAGCGAAAATACGAACGCGGGGTCGGCGGGGTGCTGCCCCATGTTCCGACCGTACAACGCGAGTCCTCCGACATGTGTGCTATCGGGCTTCACTTCAAACCGGAGCGTCACGGGAGTTCCTTTACGTATGGATTGTTTGAGTGAATCCAATGCAGTGCCTGTAAATGGAATCTCAACGACGTCGCCGCGGGAGCCGTGATGGAATTGCGCTGCGTGGGAAAGCACGCCCAGCGCATCCGCATAGTCGTTACCCACCGAAAGCGTCTTGACCTCGTTACCGTTCAAGAACACGGTGATTTCGCTGGGCCATGCGATTCCGTCGGTTTGCGGGTAATCCTGTCGATTCACACGCTCCGGCCACTCGACGCGTTCGCGGTCCGCCTTCGCGCCGATTTCGGCGACAAGACGGCAGTCCTCGATGGAATCCGCCTTCAGACTTTTGGGAAATCGAATCCGGTACTCCAGAAATCCGCTTTTGAGACGGTAGACTTTTCCCGGATACGCAAGGGCGAGCGGATCGTCCTGAGTCACGCTGCAGGATGAGAATTCCTCGACCGGGAACGACACGGCAAACCGTGGGCCGCTGGTCCACGCGCCCTCGCCCAGCACGTTTAATACGCAGTAGTTGGCGCCAATACGTTTCCCATCGTGAAGCACTTCGGCCACTACGTTCATGATACCTTGTCCCTGGGGCACAACAAATTCAATGGGGGGCATCGGCGTTACGCCAAACGGTCGGGCCTCCACGCGGTCAATCTGATGCGTGTGCTCCGGCCACGGGTCGCCATCGACGGTTGTACCGTGAAGGGACGTCCTGATCACGAGGTCATCACGCTCGGACCAGTGGCTCAGCAGAAGGGGAATGCGGATTCGGTCTCCGGGGCGCACGGCTTGGTATGGCGGACAGTCCAGGACCGGGAAGTCTTCCCCTTGCAGGTCTGCCAGGGAAATTTCGGCCGGGTAGGGAAATTCTTTAGGCGAACGGTCGTAATTGACAAACCCGTTGTGTTCCCATTCGATATCGGACAATTCGGTGTAGACATATCCGCAAATCCGTTCGTGCTTTCGAAGCAAATTGGTGAGAAAGAGGAACACCCACGAAATGTCGCGATCCCCAGAGCCCGCGCTGACACCGCCGTATTCGGAATTCATGAGCGGCGCGGTGTCCTGTTTCCAGCCCTCCGCGAAATTGAAAGGGCTCCCCGGATACGTCTTTTCAACGACCTCCTGAATATGGTCCCGGGCCTGTTCGAAGCGATCGATATAGAAATGCCAGGAATTGATGTCCGTCACCGTGTGGTCGTAGTAGCAGGGGGAGTTGTCTTCGACAAGCCGAGTGGGATCGAGTTGTTTGGTTAAGAGATACATATCGCGAACCCATTCCTGGGTGTCGCGGTCGTAGCCCTTGTCGCCGATACCCCACGTTTCGTTGAAGTTGACCCACGCGAAAATACTGGGATGGTTAAAGTCGCGGGCGATCTGCGCGCGCAGGGTGGACTCGAAAGCAACCCGGGACTGTTCCGATTTTTTCCAGAAATTGGGCGTATCGCACATCAGCAGGATGCCCAGGCGGTCGGCCCAATAGAGCGCGCGCGGTTCGTCCACCTTGATGTGAATCCGAAGCATATTCAGCCCGGCCGCCTTCGCGATTTCGTAGTCGCGCCGGATGTAGTCATCGTCGGGATGCGTGTAAATGCCCTTGGGATTGAACGATTGGTGCAATGCGCCACGCAGGTAAATGGGTTTGTTGTTGAGCAGGATGTATTCGTGACCGCTTCCGGCATACGTGCCGCGCGATACTTTGCGCATGCCGAAGTATGTATCGACCGTGTCCTGGATTGTGCCGTTCTTACTGAGTTCGACTCGCGTCTTGTACAAAGAAGGCGAGTCGGGGGACCAGAGGGCGGCTTTCGGAATCGGCAGGTCACAGATCAGCGTCGAGCCCTCCGCGGGAATGTGGACTGATTTGGAGACGCTATGGCGGCGTTCCTGGTGTGTGGCGGTAATGGTGACTTGATAGTACCCCGATTCGATCGTTCGAAGCGGGATTTGGAAGCTTGCCACGGATCGATCGATATCAGGGACGATCCGGGACGGAAGAATCTCCGCGTTTCCGCGCGACTCGAGATAGACCGTCTGCCAAATCCCGCCGGTGCGTGTGTACCAGCCGATTTGCTTGCCGGTCGGGAGATCCGCGTCGGTGTGGTCGACCGCGCGAACGGTCAGGCGGGCCTTTTGGCCCGCCTTTACCTGCCCGGTCAGTTCCACTTCGAAAGGCGTGTAACCCCCTTCGTGTTCTCCGGCATATTCGCCGTTGATCCACACGGTAGCGGCCCAGTCAATCGCGCCGAACACGACAACGATGCGGGGGCCGGCGTCTGCCGGGATCGTGATCTCCCGCTCGTACCAGACGATGCCGTTGTATTCGGTGTCGTGCACGCCAGAGAGTTCGCTCTGCCAGGGGAACGGAACGTTAATCCGTTTCGAGTACGTGTGTTTGTCGTACCATCGTTCCCGTAGGCCGACGTCGCCGGGGTCGAAGTCGAAATTCCAGAGGCCGTTCAAGTTCACCCAGGGACGGGCCCAGTCGGGCCTGGGGTGGAGGTCGACCGAAGACCAGTCTCCAGCGAACGCCGTTGCACTCACGATCAACATGTACACAACCCACCATCCACGCATCGCTTCATACTCCCTCGTGCGATTTGTTTCTCAAAGCTGGGCGGAACCGCTATCCTAATGTGCAACGGGGATGCATTCAACACCGATGGGTCCAACTCATACGTGCAAAGGGGAACGTCGTGCTTGACCACCGCCGCGCCGCACTCGATCGGGCGCGGCAGCTTGTGGTATGTGCCGCCGTCCCACTGACTGCGCTCGTCTATTCGTTTCAGCTCACGTCCTTCCTGCACGCCAAGGAATGCGCGCTCTGGATCTGTCTCCTGCCGCTCGCCGCGCTGACGCCGATGCGCGGCCCGGGCGACTCGTCGGGAGTACGCGAGTACTCGCCACTACTCGTGCTGCTTCTGTACTCGCTGCTCGCGAGTGTCCTCTCGTTCTTTACTCCACTTGATGTCGGGCACGTGCGGCGTGACGTGGTCGTCGAAATATCGCGGATTGCGGCCCTCTTGCTGTTCGCCGTGTTTTCCTTTGATCTGTTTCGCTCCGCCGATGCGCGACAGCGTATCCAGCGCGCCGTAGAGGCGACCGCGGGAATCGCTTCAGCATTGGCACTGGCACAGAGGGCGGGTTGGCTTTCGTTTCTCTTTCCCCCTTTTAACGAGGAGGTGGCGCGTCCGTACTCCGTGTTCGGGAACGCATCGTTACTTGGCGGATATCTGGCCGTCGCGTTCCCCCTCCTACTGCATCGGTCATTGACCCGGCCGCGCTACAATCCACTCGATACGGCAGGGCTTTCGCTGATAAGCGCGGCGTTGTTGATCTCAGGGGCACGCAGCGCATGGCTGGCCGCGTTGGTCGGCAGTCTCGTAGTACTCTGCAGGAAAGGGGTTTACATCAGACGTGCCATGTTGTTTTCCTTTATCGCACCCCTGATTGCGGTAGCGGTTGTGTTCGCCGACCCCAGCTCAACGCTCGATCGCTTCCTCCTCACTTTTTCCAGGTCAGACTCGGGCCTCGGTTTGCGCTGCTGGTTCCTCACAGGAACGATTCACATGATTCGCCATCAGGGGCTCATCGGGGTTGGGGCGGGAAACTACCCGTACTGGAGTCCGCGATACCTGGGGGACGCATTGTGGGCGGCCGGCGGTCCGCAACTTGAGCACAACACCCTTCACACGGAGCACGCCCACTGCGACCCGCTCGAACTACTCGCCGAATACGGTGTGATGGCTGCCGTCATGTGGGGTTGGTTTCTGGTACGCCTGCTGCAAGTTCGAGGTCCGGAGTGGGGGGGATTGGCCGCCTTCGGGGTGTTTTCCCTCTTTAACGCGCCACTCCACAGCGCCCCGCATGCACTAGTCGCTGTCGTGCTGGCGTCGTCGTTGTCCGGCAGGGAACGTGATCCGTCCCTGTCGGCCGGACCACGTCGCAGTCGCTACCAACGGATATTCCACCTCGCGGCGGTGCTTGTCTTCTTTTCGGGCTTTGTCCTGTTTTCGCTTGTTCCGAGTTATCTTTTGCGAAAAGCGGAAACGTTGCACATCCGAGGCACTGCGTCGGTTGCGGCGTACCATCGTGCCGCGGCATGGCCCGGCGCTCCTCGAATCGCTTACGAAAAGTACGGTATTGCACTCCTGGAAGCCGGGGAGTTCGGTCTGTCGCAACAGGTGTTCACGCGGGCCCTCGAGGGTCTTGACACTGGCGCGGTCTATCTCGGGCTGGGGGCCGCTGCTTTCAAGAATGGCGATCGCGCCGCCGCCCGCGAGGCCTTGCTCGCGTGTGTCCATCGTTGGCCCTCGAAGTTTGACGCCTGGTACCTGCTGATGCGATGCGTGGATGCCGGCGAACGATCCGGGCTCATGGAAAAGGCGCGACCGTGGCTCACGACGGACGAAGCTGATCAACTCCTTACGCTCGCACAAGAGAGGGGATGAGGCGGACGTAACAAAGCACGTCTCAGTTCGACTCATGCGGCTCGCGCACAGGAACCAGTATCCCGCGAGACACGCCGCGCACGGCGACCGGCTCCTCGGACCGAATCCGCAGTTCGTAGGTATGTTCGGGAATGACGTCCATTGTGACGCGATAGGGGGGCGTCGAAATTTGGGCGACCACTTCCGTTCCGTGCTTGATTTCGACCGCCACCGGCATTTCTGGATTCTTGACGTCGAACTCCAACACGACACGGTTCGCGTACGTGTTTATCCAATTGACTTCGGTTTTCTGCCAGACCAGCGTCCGGTCGATGGGCGTCAACCCTGAAACCAGCGTGTACATGGGAGGCGTTGCCACGCTGGCCGAAATCTTGTGCGCGTGGAGTATCCTGGGCAACTCACGTACCAGTTCCAAGCCCGCCGTGGCCGTGATACATCCGCCGACCACCGCCGTAATGACACCCAATTGAATCGCCCAGATTCCAAGGGTCTTGCCCCAGCCGATTCCGCTCAGGGAGACTACGGCGCCGAAGGCGGTCAGCATCGGCAACAAAGGCGCGTATCCGATCCACTCGAGCGGCATCCACGAGGCCGCGTAGGTCACTACCGCAATGAGCGTTCCGGCGCCCGTGAGACTGAGCCAAGCCGGCGGTGTTTCCCCGAACAATTTGAATCCCCCCCAGAGCGCAACGGGGCAGCACACGAGCAGTGTCATGGCGGTGAGCAGTTTGGGGATGAAGAGTTGAACTGCAAGGGCGTCGTACAGCGTTTCCAGCGGCAGCGGATTCTCATTCAACGGGAGCTTGCCCCATTGCGCGAACACGAGGTAGGTACACACCGATAGCGCCGCAACCGTGCTCAACCCGCCTAAGAGCGTCCAAATCCACGGGACGCTCGCCTCGACCAACTCGACGTGTGGTGTGTCGGTGTCCAGGGAAGACTGGCGCCGTAACGCGGCATGGCATTGCCAGCAGCGTTCAAACTCCTCGCTGTTCTGGGCCCCGCAATTCCGGCACACCCGGTACCGGGCGAGATTGATCCCGCTGTCGCTGTCACCCAGTCTCAGGTCCTTCCTGGCGGAATCCTCCGACGGGGTCCTCAAGCGCTGCACCGATCGACCGGCAGCGGGATGACTCGGATCCAGGCGCCTGATTTGGTCCCATGCGTTCGAAGCGTCGTCGTGTCGTTCCGCGATTTCGCAGACTCGCGCAAGCTGTTCCCACACCGAAACCTCAGCAGGCCAATGTCGCAAGGTGTCTTGGAGTTCACTGATCGCTTCGTCGTGTCGGCCTAGGCGATAGAAAGTCGCCGCCAGATACCGGTGAACGTTCAATTTGCGCGACCAGTTCTTTCTGAGCACCAACAGATGCTTGAGGGCGTCGTTATACTCCCACGCCATGTACAATTTTTTCGCGAGGCGCCAGCGCAGTTCGTAATCCTCTGGATTCATCGCTACGCGTTGGGCCAGTTCCTCGAGATCGCCTGTCGGCCCAAGCCCTTTTTGTCTCGCTTGTTCGCTCACGGGCGGTTCACTTGTTTTTCCTATTCTTTCTGCGTTCCTGCATCCGCTCGCGTCGTACACGCGCCTGGATCGCCACGTTCATTACCCACGTCACGACAGCCGCGGCAAACCCTGCGAACAGGCCCCCCATGAAAACAGGAACGTAGGGGGGCTGCTTTTCATCCACGATCTGGAAGGAGCCATAGATGCACGGAAGGAGCAGTATCCCGAAGGCAATCAACCAGACGCCCCATCCCGCGGAGTCCAGTTTTCCAATGCGGGGCTTGTTCATAATCATCCCACGGACTGGCGGATGCCGGGCGGGAGCACGATGCGGAACAGCGCACCTCCCTCCGGTGCCCGCATTACGCTTACCTGTCCCCGATGCTCTGCGATTATCTTCTGTGTAACGGCCAGGCCGAGACCGGTTCCCCGCGCCCCTTTGGTCGAATAGAAGGGGTCAAAAATTCGCTTTTCATCGGCCACAGGCACTCCTTTGCCATTGTCCGCTACGTCAATCAAGACGGCCCCCGCATCCGTTGTCCGGGCCGATATCCGGACCCTTCCGAGCGAGGCGGGGACCGCATCCACCGCGTTGGATACCAGATTGAGCAAGCACCGATAGATGCCCCGGGACTCGCACGTCACCGGCCCCGCCAACTCGGCCGTATCGATTTCGATGGTGATGTGCTTTTTGGCAACCGACCCGGAGACCGTCTGACAGACGTCCTCCACGACAGCTTTCAAGTCGCACGGTTCTAGTATCGGCTTGCGCGGCTTCGAGAATGTCAGCATGTCCTCGACAAAGTCCGCGATCCGCCGGGTGCTTCGCTTGAATATGGGCCAGCTTCGTTCAAGAAACTCGGAGTTGTTCTGACGCAGCCCCTGGTCAATTAAGTCCACGCTCCCGCTCAAGCCTGTAATTATATTCTTGGTATGGTGGCTCAGCCCGGCAACGGCCTGTCCGATGACGGCCAGGCGCTCGGCGCGCAATTTGTCTTCGATGAGCCGTGCGTTGGCAATAGAGGTGGCAACCAGCCCTCCGAATATCTCCATGATGTGCTGGTCCGCCGTCGAAAACGCCTGGCCACCGAGCTTGTTCACGACCTCCAAGACGCCGATTAGTTGGTCCCGGTCCACGAGCGGCACCGCCAGCAGAGAGCGGGTTTCAAAATTACTCGTTTCATCGGCCTGTGTAAAAAACCGTTCATCCTGCCGCACATCCTCGACGTTGACCGTTTCACGCGTAGCCGCCGCAACGCCGGCAATGCCCTGTCCCAGTTTTAGCCGAACTTCGCGCATCAGCGCGCCTTGGTCGCCGGATTCCCCGAGCGCGACCTCGAAGTAGAGTTCCTCGGTGTACGGATCGAAAAGCATCAGCGAACAGGCCTCGGCGGCCGCGACCTGCTTGCTTTCCTGCATCACCCGTTCGAGAAGGACTTTCAGGTCGGTCACGCAGGCCACGAGTCGGTGCACCCGATACAGGACATCGAACATGCGCCGGAGATCGTCCGCCGCCACGTCCTGCAGCCACGCCGCTGTGTCTGGTGCCTTCGCGGTCACATCAATTCGGACCTGTTTGCGCGTTCAGATACGCTTCGATGACAGGAAGAGCATGATAAATCACGTCTCCAACGGCCTGCAAACTGGGGGCGCAGACCCGCTCGATCGTGTCGTTCGGGGTGTGCCAGTTCCGCTGATGTTCTTCGGGAGATCCGCCATACTCGTAGTCGATCAAGTTGATGCAGGGAATTCCAGCGAGCCGAAATGGCATATGGTCATCGTCCACCGTCGTTGCACGGGCCAAGAAATGGCCGGATAATCCCAACTCGCCTGCCTTAGACCAGATGGCATTCATCAACCATCCCGGCGCCCCCGCGTCCCGGAAAACGCCAAGCCGGCAGTCCCCGATCATATCCACATTGATCAGCACGTGCAGGTCCTTCAGTTTCCCCTGTTCGGCAAGGTATTCAACGAATTGCCGGCTTCCGTACAAGCTGTCGGATTTCGACCACTCCTTCACGGCCTCCTCGCCGTCAAACCAGATGAGCCAGACGCTCCTGCCTTTACGGTTGGGTCCGAGGGCGCGTGCCATCTCCATCATCCAAGCCGTGGTCGAACCGCCGTCGTTTGCGCCGACGAACGCAAACTCGGAAAACAGCTTCGTGTCGTAATGGTTGCTGAGCGCAATGATCCCCGGTCGATCCCCCTCCACTATGGCGACGACGTTTACCATCCGCGTTGGCCCCAACGGCGTATGCGCTTCGAATTCGTGCTCGAAGAATTTCAGCCCGACGCTCTCCAATACCCCGCGAATGATTGCGCGCGTCTGCTCTGCGGAGGGGCTGCCCGGCGGCCGCGGCCCCAACGCCACGATCCGCTCAAGGTCATCAAATGCGCGCTGGCCGTCAAAAGGAGAACGGGACGAAGGCTCCCCAGCGGACCCCTCCTGGGCACCCCGGAATCCCTGCGTTAATCGGACCGAAACGGCCATGAGTGTCAAGAGCACGGCAATGCCAACCGCCGCAGTTGCTCTACGGCCATAACGATTGGCAATTGCGCGCGCGACCGTGGTCACGGTTCGCTG
>BTUX01000016.1:0-29699 GCA_045863315.1 Candidatus Hydrogenedentota bacterium
TAGAAGTCAATCGGGTGAGGATTTTTCACACCAACAGCCCGTTTTCCCTGTCGCTGCATAAAGGTATGTGCCGCACGAAGTTGTATCCTTCATTGCCCGCGGGTGTGAAAAATCCGGGTTAGAACTTCTAACAAAAACCCCAAATACACCAAACCGACTTTGTGATACAGGCATCCTTGCCTGAATTCTTGGCCTTCGGGAAGCAGCCAAGATGGCCGCACCACAATGATCGAGGGGTTTTTGTTAGAAGCTGTTACTCCTTCCTGATAAGCCAGACTTCGGTCACTTGGCAGCCGCGGCCGGCGCTGCCCCGGCCCGGTGTTTGGTACCACGTGAGGGTCAGCTTGCCGTCGGCCGTGGCGTCGGCGGGAATGTCGAACTCGACCGGTTCCAAGGGTTGTTTTTTGTCGATGAAGGGATGCACCTCGATCGAATCGTCGGCGAGCAGCCGCATCTGCGTGTCGAATTTGTCTCCCGCATAGAGAACTCGGACCTTGTATGCCGCGCCGCGATCGAGGTCCTCGTATCGCATCATCAGCGGCGCTTCAAACCGGGTCTCGGCGTCGCAGAACCACGAAATGCGCCCGTCGATAGGTCGCGGTGTGTAGCCGAGCAACGGATTGATGCGGTTTTCCGGGTCGAATTCGTCGGTGACGTTGCGGACGAGGTGCGGCTGGTTCTGCGGATCGCCGAGATCGTCGTAGAACCCGCCGGGTCCGGGGTTCGTCCATTCGACAAGTTGCTGGATGCCGTTGAGTCGCTCGGATTCCGACGAAACCTCGCGCAGCTTCGCGAAATTCGATTTCAACCACAGGCGATTATTGAGCGGGCGGTCGATGAGATCGAAATTCGCGCCGCGGCCCACGTCGATCGCGTGGTATCGCGGCACGCTGAGCTGCATGCGGATGCTCTGGTACAGCGCCTCGGCCATGTCGCTGACACGCCCGCGCAAATCCTGCGCGACAGGTTCGAGCGCGGCCCGATCGAGGATGGATTCGGCTTCGTTCATGGCGAGGACCGACCCCACCGCCTGCGCGCGGCGGAGCAGGTCCATCGCTTGTTGTTCGAGTTCCGTTTCTCGAATGAGGCGCCGTCGCACGTAGGCGTCGTAGTACGCGCGGTACAACAATTGTTGGAACCGCCAGTTCAGCAGGGTTTGCGGACTGGCGCTGCGTTCCATTCTTTGGACTTGTTGCAGGGTGGTCTCGACGCTCGCGTTCGCTAGGAGCGGCCCTTGCCAGTTGCGCTCGAGCGCCAGCAGCGCGTGCGCGAAATCGTTTTCATATTCGGAGCCGATGAAATAGCGCGCGTACTGGCGAAGGATGTCGAACACGTCGGCATCGGGGTCCCACCCGAGCGCGCTCCACACGAATTTGTTCACGTCGTCGTTCACGCCTTCCGAATACGTCAAGAACCCGCCGTCGCAATGCGGCAGGCTCCAGCGGAAGATTTCGGCGTAGGCCATGGGACGCGGATTGATCACCTCGCGATCCTGCGTGAGTTTGTATGCCACGTCCCAATCCTGCACGGGGTATTGGCACGAGTACGTGTGCGTGATGTCGGGGTAATGCCGAATCGGATACCGCTTCGGAATCGCCGCGCGCATTTCGGCGGGCCCCATCCGGTTCTGCGGCGCGAACACGACGCCGGAAAGCCAATTCGGTTCCTGCTTCCGCAGGATGTCGAGGAACTCGTCCATCCATTCTTTTGTAAAGCCCTGGGGCGACATCCACATCTGCGCGTTTGGATGCGTGCGGTGAAGCACTTCGGTCTGTTTTTCCAACAGCGCCATGAGGTGCTTCGGTTGAGTGTGGCCGGGATCTCCGCCCGGCACGAACACCACGTCGATATGCGGCACCTTCTCGAACACCGCGCCCCACTCCTCGAGCGCTTTGTTCACGGTCGCTTGGTCGCCGTAGTCTCTGTCCATCGCCGGATACCATATCCAGACCGCGAAGCCGTAATCGTGCGCGAGCTGCGAGAGTTGGGCCATCATTTCGATCTGCGGCAGGGGAAAGTGCGGGCTGTCCGGCGCGTCATCGCTGCGCGGGGGGATCATTTCGATCGCGTTCGTGCCGAACACGGCGAGGTCGCGCAGATACTGCTCCCACATGGGCAGCGTCCATGCATCGTACGTGTTGACCTTGGGACGATAGCCGAGCTGATGCCCGCGCAACGCTACCCGCGGCGACGTTTGGATCGAAAGCGGTTTTTCGAGCGAGACGGCGCCGCGCGTCATGCGCAATTCACGCAAAAGTCGACCGACGCCATACACCACGCCGCGACGTCCGTTCGCCGAAACCACGACGAGTGATTTCTCTCCCAACTCGGATCGAATCTCAAAACCTTCCTCTCCAAGCGAGGCGTTCGGGCCGATGTCGCCCGCGACCGGCGATTTCATCTCCGCAAGCCGCTCAGCGGTGCCCACCAGAATGATCGAACTCGCGGATTCCGGCCACGCGTGTCTCACTTCCCAGCGAATCCCCGTACGGCGCTCCACCTCGTCGACGAGCATCCCGACGGCATTGCGTTCCTGAACGTCGGCGCTTTCGGAGAACACGACCACCGACTCGCTGAAGTCCTTTATCGTGCTGATTGGCTCATCGCCAAGCGCCCCGATATCAGCCCAGAGCGCGCCAAGAACCACGGTTCGAACAATCCGTTTCATTGGACGACTTATCCCTTCCCTGCTCGTAATGGAAATCGAAGGCTCCAAGGTATCACATTAGCGACCATCGGCAACAAGGCTGCAGATGTCTGTGCCGGTTTTAAAAGTTGGCTCGCGAGTCAGAGAAGCCCGTCAATCTCTCTTCTCATCTCGATTTAGGACAAGAGTGTAATCCATTGAAATAGTGGTCGGGACCATCACATCATTGACTTTTGACGAGTACTGTCCTAAACTCGGGGTAGGCTGTATTCGATGAAACTCGGTATACCATATCGATCCGCCGCTCTTGTGTGCGCAGCGTTTTATCTGCTGGCGGGACCACCCGGCCAGGGGGGACGAGTGCTGTGTGTCGCCGAAAATGGGCGCACCGAGGTCGAGTTCGCGCGCGCGGGGCGCTGCATCGAGGCGGTAGAACGTGACGCTGCATCCGGAGGCGCGCACGTCGACTTTGTCACAATTGAGCACGAGAACAGTCGATGCGGGCGGTGTGTGGACATTCCAATTGCCGCCGCCGCCGATCAGGCCAAGCCCCCAAGCCGGGTGTCGGCGTCCGAGGTATCCCTTCACGCGCGCAGTGACTTGTCGGTTGCCGGAACGGCCGGTCTGTCGCGCTATACGCGTTTACGTTTGGACCTGTTCCGGCGGGACGGCCGAGACCCGGTTATTCATTCCCTTCGCACGGTTACCCTTCTGATCTAGCCCGCGATTCAATCCTTCCAACCCAGTCAAGCCCGAATTGTGTCTGATTGCGGCGCCGCCCCAGGTGTATCGCAATCAGCCGCAGGCCGCCGGCGGCGCGCACAAGTCCCGTGCGCGGGACGCCGGCCCAACAGGAGGCGAAGTGCGTTCGCCACACGCATACCGATCGATTGTCGCGGCTGCCTTGATGTGCGCAATCGCATACGCTCAAGCGGGAGACGACTACGCGTCATCCGAATCCGAGTCGCGCGACAACCCCACGGGCGACGTCACGCTTGAAGTCGCGATGGCGCTGGCGTTGCGCCAGAGTCC
Source organism: Candidatus Hydrogenedentota bacterium (assembly GCA_045863315.1). Taxonomy (GTDB): domain Bacteria; phylum Hydrogenedentota; class Hydrogenedentia; order Hydrogenedentales; family SLHB01; genus JABWCD01. The sequence goes on from BTUX01000016.1 coordinate 3,680, forward strand.
AGAGTTGAAGGCGTATGCCTGGGATCTCCGTGCAGCGGAGGCCCGCGAAATCCAGGCCCGTTTGCGCCCGAATCCCGAGGTGGCACTTGAGATAGAGGACTTGCGGGTCCGGCAAGGGCCCGGCTCCACCAGCCGCCGGGCAGGGTTTTCGAGCGGACGGATCGAGGACACCCTTGAGCTTCCATCCGCGAACGGCGTGGTCTCGCTCCCCTTCGTTCGACGGGGCTTTACTCCCGAGTGGGAAGGATCGAGCGAACGCGGCGCCGAGTCCGGGCTGCGGGAATCCGAGATCACCTTGAGTTTCTCGCAACTGGTCGAGTTGGGAGGAAAGCGCGCGCGCCGGATCCGACTTGCGCAGCGCGACCGAGAAACTTCTGCGTGGGACTACGAGGTTGCCCGCGCCGACGTGCTTGCGGAGACGGCGGCGGCCTTCTATTCCGTTCTCGCCGCTCAGGAGCGCCTCGATCTTGCGATGCAGTTGACGGACCTGGCGCGGCAGATCGTAGACACGGTCAGCGCGCGCGTCGAGGCGGGTAAGGTATCGCCGATTGAACGGTCGAAAGCCGAGGTCGAACATGGCGAAATTACACTGGGCCTTGAGCGGGCGCGACGCGACGTCGAGGCCGCGCGCGCGGTGCTCGCCTCGAAATGGGGGGCCACGGAACCGGCCTTTGCCCGCGCAGTGGGGGTAATGGGTAACGTTCACGCCGCGCCGTCGCTCGAGCAACTCCGCCGGCGCGCCGAGCGCAGTCCGGACGTCGTGCGCTGGATGGCGGAGATCGAAAAACGCGGCGCCGAAATCCAACTCGAACGGGCCAACGCCCGGCCGGACCTGACCGTAACGCTGGGCCTGCGAAGCACCGGGCAGGGGGATCGGGCGGAGACCACGTGGGGGGGCTCCGGGGCGGGCGATTTCCGCTATGCCCGGAGCCGTCTAACGCCGGACGACTCTCGCGAGGAAAGCGTCGTGCTTGGCGCGTCCCTGCCGCTGCCCTTGTTCAATCGCAATCAAGGGCGGATACGCGAGGCCGAACATCTCGCGTCGAAGGCGTCTGAACAGCGCCGGGCCGCGGAAGTGAAGGTACAGGCCCGCCTCGCGTCAGCGTATCACGCATTGGACGCCGCGTACGTCGAGATTCAGACCCTTGAAGCGCAGATAGTGCCCAAGGCGGTCGAGGCGTTTGAGGCCACGCGAGAAGGGTATCAACAGGGCAAGTTCGGTTTGCTGGACGTGCTCGAGGCGGAACGGACGTTGTTCAACGCCCGCAGCCGACTGCTCGAGGCCCAAGCAGCCTATCACCAAGGCGTGGTCGAAATAGAACGCTTAACAGGTCAACCTCTGCCCGCCGACCACGGTGCGGACAGTTCGACTGAGGATCAACCATGAAAGCAACAGCGAGTATCTTGATCGTTATCGCGGTGATCGGCGGATTTCTGGGACTTCAATACATTGCCGCCGCCGAACGCGATCCGAACCGTCTATGGTGCGGAGAACACGGCTTGTACGAGGACGAGTGCTTGATATGCCATCCCGAACTGGCGCAAAAGGCAAGCGATGAGACCTCGGAAAAAGGAGAACTATGGTGCAACGAGCACGGGGTCGCCGAAAAAGAATGCGGTGTCTGCCAGCCGCAGCTTCTCAATGGTCTGCCGGTTGGTAAGGGTCTGAAGGTCAGATTTCCTTCGGAGACATCGATCGAAAAAGCCGGAATCCGTTTGGGAACACCGACCTTTGCCGCGGGTCCAGCCGCCCCGATCCTGGGCGAGGTCACGTACAATCGAAACGAGTTCGCCAACGTGACGCCACTGGGGGCGGGCGTGATTGCCGAAGTCCTCGTTGACGTTGGCGAACGGGTGGCCGCGGGCCAAGTTCTGGCGACGGTCAATTCCCCCGTGATTGCGGAAGCCAAGAGCGCATACTTGAAGGCGCTGGCCGTCGTGGAACTCGCCCGTCAGGTCCACGCCCGGGAGAAAGACCTGCACGCGCGCAAAATCTCCGCGCGCCAGGATTATGAGACCGCGCAGGCCACATTGGCGACCGCTCAGAGCGACGTCGAGTACGCGCGGCAGCACCTGAAGAACCTTGGGTTGAGCGATGAGGAAGCGGCGGAGGTCGCGAAGTCGGGCTCCAGCGATTCGGTTCTGCGGGTGCGGGCGCCGTTCGCGGGGACCGTGGTGCAACGCGACGCGGTGCGCGGCACGGCCATCGAGCCAGGTATCGCCCTGTTTTCGATTGCAGACCTGTCCACGATGTGGATGAGGCTTTCAATACCCGAGACGCGATTGCAGGGGGTGGAAGTTGGGGCGCCGGTTCAAGCGAGGTTCGACGCGTACCCGGGCCTTGTATTCGAGGGGACCCTGTCTTGGGTCGGCCCGAGCGTTGATGAGCATACGCGGATGGTGGAAGCGCGGGCCGTGCTCACGAATACGGGCGGCATGTTGAAGCACGGTATGTTTGGTCAGGCGACCCTATCGGGGTTCGCCCAGACCGCGGGGATCACGGTCCCAATCGGCGCCGTCCAGGACGTGGACGGCCGTCCCGTCGTATTCACGAGGATCGAGGACGACCTGTTTGAGACCCGTCTCGTCGAGGTGGGTCCGGCGCGTGAAGGGTATGTCGCAATTCTCGCGGGCCTCACGCCGGCGGACCGCATTGCGACGGACGGCAGCTATATCCTCAAATCCGAGTTCCTCAAGGCCCGCCTCGGCGCCGGCTGCACCGACCATTAGCGAGGCGAAGATCTTGACATGCTGAATCGTCTCATCGGATTCGCGCTTGGCAATCGCCTGCTGGTCCTGCTCGTGTTCGCACTGACCTGCATGGCGGGGGTGTGGCGCATGTTGGAATTGCCGGTCGACGCATTTCCAGACACGTCGAACGTGCAGGTGCAAATCAACACGACCGCGCCGGCGTTCAACGCAGCCGAGATCGAGCAGCAGATGACGCTGCCGGTTGAGTTGGCGATTTCGGGTCTGCCTGGCCTTGTCGAAGTGCGGTCCGTGTCGAAATTCGGGTTCTCCCAGGTCGTGGCGGTGTTCGATGACGCCACGAACATTTATCAGGCGCGGCAATTTGTGAGCGAGCGGCTGAACACGGTGCGATTACCCGAACACATCGAACGGCCGCGACTCGGGCCGATCTCGACGGGTCTGGGCGAAGTGCTGCACTACGTATTGCGTTCCACCAATCCGGATCGAACCTTGACCGAGATTCGCGAGTTGCACGATTGGGTGGTCAAACCGGAACTATTGAAGGTGCCCGGTGTTGCGGAAGTGAACAGTTGGGGCGGCTTTGAAAAGCAGTATCACGTAGTGGTCGACCCCGACGCGCTGATCAAGTACCGGCTGACCCTGCGCGACGTGGAGGAGGCGCTTCGCGCCAACAATCGAAACGCGGGGGGCGGGCAGTTGGAGCGCGCGGGCGAGTCGCTGTTGGTGCACGGACTCGGCCGGGTCGCGAACATACAGCAAATCGGCGATATCGTAGTCACCGCAGCGAACGGTACTCCCATCCATATCCACGATCTCGCGACCGTGGAAGTGGGCCACGAGATCCGACGCGGCGCGGTGACGTTTCAAGGCCAGGGCGAAGTGCTCATGGGCCTGGGATTCATGCTGCTGGGCGAGAACAGCAATGCGGTCACGGCGGCGTTGCGGGAGCGGCTCGAGGCGGCCGCGAAGGCCTTGCCCGAAGATATCGTGGTGCAAATCGTTTACGATCGGACGGAACTTGTTTCCGAGGTGATCGCGACAGTCCGGCACAATCTGGTTATGGGCGCGGTGTTGGTCGTTGTCGTGCTCTTCGTCATCCTGGGAAACATGCGGGCCGGTTTCCTGGTCGCCGTCACCATCCCGATGGCCATGTTGTTTGCGGTCCTGGGAATGTACGAACTGTCCATCTCCGCCAGCCTGCTCAGCCTCGGCGCGATCGATTTCGGAATTCTCGTGGACGGCAGCGTGGTGATGACGGAAACGAACCTGCGGCGCCTACGCGAGGCCCAGGCAAAAAAAGGCAGCAGACTGTCGAAGGCCGAGCGGCTGGCTTGTGTCATTTCGTCAAGCCAGGAAATCGTGCGGCCCACCGCCTTTGGAATGGGAATCATTCTGATTGTCTTCCTACCGATACTGACGCTCGAAGGCGTGGAAGGCAAGATGTTCAAACCTATGGCGTTCACGTTCATGCTGGCGCTTGCGGGCGCCCTGATCATCGCGCTGTTTCTGTCGCCGGTGCTGTCGTACTACGCGCTTCCGTGGAACGCGCGCCCCGAGCGCAAAGGCCTCGGCCACGCGCTCACAACGGTTTACGGATATGTCCTGAAGGGCATACTGCGTTTTCGCCGGCCGGTGCTGGCCGCGACGGCGGCGCTGATGGTCTGCGCCGGCGTGGCCGCGTCTCGCTTGGGCGCCGAGTTTACGCCTCGCCTGAGCGAAGGGGCGGTCGTCGCCAACGTGATCCGCCTTGCCGGCGTTGCGATTCCGACCTCGGTGGACTACAACACGCGAATCGAGCAGCGGTTGCTCGATGCGTTCCCCGATGAAATTCGATATGTGTGGAGCCGGATCGGCGTGGCGGAAGTGGCTACCGATCCCATGGGCACGGAGTTGACCGATATCTTTCTCACGCTTCATCCGCGGGAACGCTGGACGAAAGCCTCGAACCAGTCCGAGTTGGTCGCGCGGATTGAAGACGAATTGCGGGACCTTCCGGGACTTAATATCGCCTACTCGCAACCCATCGAATTGCGTATGAACGAAATGTCCTCCGGGCTCCGCTCGGACGTTGGAATCAAGATTTACGGCGATGATTTCGAGGAGTTGGTCCGCGTCTCCGACGACGTGCAGCGTGTGCTGGTCGGGATTGACGGGACGGCCGACATCTCCGCCGATCAGATTACCGGGCAGCCCACGCTCCAGGTGGAAGTCGATCAGGCGCGTATTGCCCGCTACGGAATTCCCTCGGGGGAAGTGCTCCGTTTCGTCGAGGCCCTCGGGGGAATTGAAGTCGGCGAAATCTACGAGGGGCAGCGTGTGTTTCCGCTCGTGCTGCGCCTGCCCGATTCCTATCGAACGGACATCGATCAACTCGCGAACGCCCGCCTGGCGACGACATTGGGCCCTCAATTGGAATTGCGCCAACTCGCGGATATCCGCGTTGGCGACAGCCCCGCCACGATCAACCGCGAGTGGAGTCGGCGCTTGATTCGCGTGCAGACCAACGTCCGCAACCGCGACATCGCGTCCTACGTCGCGGAAGCGCGGCAGAAGATCGCGGAAAACGTCGCCCTGCCCGAGGGCTATGTAATCGAGTGGGGCGGTCAATTCGAGAATTTGCAGCGCGCCCAACTGCGCCTGGCCATTGTCGTTCCGCTCACTCTCCTCCTCGTTTTCTTCATGTTGTACTTCAGCCTACGCAGCCTGCGCGACGTGCTCATCATTTATACGGGCATTCCTTTTGCCGCCCTCGGCGGAATCTTTGCCCTTTATCTGCGAGGCATCCCGTTCAGCGTCAGCGCCGCGATCGGCTTTATCGCGCTTTCCGGCATTGCCGTCCTCAACGGCCAGATCCTCGTCGCCGCGATTCGAGCGTACCGGCTCGAGGGACTGCCCTTGAGTGAAGCCCTGATCGAGGCAGGCAAGCAGCGAATTCGTCCTGTCCTCGCCACGGCCATCACGGATGCCGCGGGCTTCATTCCGATGGCGATCTCGACGGGGGTCGGGGCGGAGGTCCAGCGCCCCCTGGCGACCGTTGTGGTCGGTGGCGTGTTGACCGACACCCTGCTGACATTGGTGGTGCTGCCGGTCCTATATGGCACGTTCTGTGCCAAGCAACGAGGGCCACTCGAAGAATAAGCGCTTTTGCACCGCCCGTGGGTTCCGGTCGGCGAACTTTTCGGCAAGGGATGTGTTTAATACGGGCCTTACGGGTGGAGGCTGGTGGCGCGTGTACGTAACTGCTTGCTGTTGAAGCAATCGAAAGTGCGGCCATCCAGGATGGCCCAGTGTCGAGCAAGACCGATTCAATACCCGCTGGAAGGCCGTGGCTGCAGGCGCGTAACCCAGCGAAAAACATCAAGGAGTTCCAAAGAAGATGGATTGTTCTCTCGTTACGTCGAAATACCGGGGAATAGCCGGTTCTTGCGCTATAGTCTGGGCCTTGGCGCTGTGGCCGGGCATGGCCCGTGCGGAGACTGTCGCCGTACCCCCGGAAACAATCACCTTCACGAAGCACATTGCGCCGGTCATATTTTCCCGGTGTACCTATTGTCACCGGCCCGGCGAGGCGGCGCCCTTCTCTCTATTGAATTACGAGGACGTCAAACGACGCGCGAAACATATCCAGGAGGTGGCCGAACTCCGGATCATGCCGCCGTGGAAAGCGAAGCGCGGGTACGGTGAATTCGCGAATGATCGAAGCATGTCCGAGCAAGAAATCGGGCTAATCAAAGCATGGGTCGAGCAAGGCGCGGCCGAAGGCGATCCCCGCGATCTGCCTCCTGCGCCGGAATTCGTCGAAGGCTGGCAGTTGGGCGAGCCCGATGTCGTCGTCGAAATGGCCGAACCGTTTCCGGTGCCTGCAAGCGGACCGGACATCTACCGAAACTTCGCGGTCCCGGTGCAGGTGCCGGAAGGGAAGTTTCTAAAGGCCATCGAGTTTCGGCCCAGCGCACGGACGGTCACGCACCATTCATTGTTCGCCATCGACACGGAGGGAATCGGTCGTCGCTTGGACGAGGAAGACCCCGGGCCGGGATTCTCGCGAATGGGATTTCGAGGGGCCGGACAAGGCTTTCAGAGCATCGGCGGATGGGCGGTCGGCGGGACTCCGCTGCCGTTCCCGCCGGGTATTGCGATTCCGCTGCCCGCCAGCTGCGACCTGATTCTCCAGTCCCACTTCCATCCCTCGGGTAAGGCGGAGGAAGAGCGTTCACAGGTGGGGCTGTTTCTGACGAGCGAGCCGCCGACGCGGCGCGCCACGCCAATCCAGATGCCTGTATTTTTCGGGATCGTCAAAGGCATCGACATTCCCCCGGGCGAGAAAGACTACACCATCACGGAGACGTTCACGGTACCGGTGGATTCCTATGCAACGGGCATCAGCGGTCACGCGCATTACATCTGCAAGGAAATGAAGGCCACGGCGACGCTTCCAGACGGGACCGAAAAGCCGTTGATCTGGATTGACGACTGGGATTTTTCATGGCAGGAAGAATATCGGTTCAAGGAGGAGGTTTCATTGCCGGCAAACACCAAGATCGAGGTACTGATTCGCTACGACAACTCAGCCGACAATCCTAAGAATCCGCACAATCCCCCACAGCGCATCCGTTGGGGCCGGGAGTCGACCGACGAAATGGGCAGCATGACGCTGATCATGACACCGCAAAAGCAGGACGAGGCCGCCGCCCTGGACAAGGCCCGGCGCGTCCTTGTCGTTCGTTCCCTGTTGAATTCGCCCCGCTCGGGCGGAAGGAGGGGCGACATGCGTGAACGCATTGTGGCCCGGTTCGACGCCGATCAGAACGGCGAATTGGACGAGACCGAGTTGGAACGGGCAGTCGACCAAATCGGGCCCTTCATTGACCGCGCGGCGTTTGCGGGACTCGGCGTGCAGTAGCACAGCGGCGGCATGGTGGGCCCGCGCCGTACCGGCGCGAAAAGCGCAAGCGCGGCGTGATATCATTTCAGGGCGAAGGAAACTTCGCCCGTTTTCTTTTGATCGGGGCGGATGCGGCGGACGAATTCGGCCGGCCGGCGCGGAGATTCTCGAAACGGCAATGAAACACGAGACCTCGGGAATCCGAGTCACGCGCGCGGGTCTCAGGTCGCGAGACGCGATCGGCTTTGCGTCGAGCGCCGCCATGTGGCAGTTCGAGCGGGAGATGAGCGCCCTCGGGTTCGAGCGGGTCGCCGGCGTGGACGAAGCGGGCCGCGGGCCCCTGGCAGGACCTATCGTCGCGGCGGCGGTGGTGCTGGCGCACCCGGTGGATGGACTGAACGATTCGAAACTGCTGACCGAGTCGCAGCGTGAGGCACTGTTCGCGAAACTGGCGGCGGGCGGCCATTCCATTGGGTACGCCGTCATTGACGCGGCCGAGATTGATCGGCGCGGCATTCAGTCCGCAAACTACGGCGCGATGATGGCCGCCGTGCAACAGTTGAATCCCGCGCCCGATTACCTGCTGGTGGACGGCTTCACCATTCGCGGCTGCCCGCTGCCGCAACTGCGCATTGTGAAGGGAGACCGCCGCTCGCAGTCCGTCGCCGCCGCGAGCATCATCGCGAAAGTCACGCGAGACCGCATTATGTGTGAGTTGGACCGAACGTACCCCGGGTACGGATTTGCGAGGCACAAAGGCTATGCGACCGAAGAACACCTGGCTACCTTGCGGGCGCTGGGGCCTTGTGCGATTCATCGAAGGACCTTCGCGCCCTTGTCGGACGCAAAGGTGACGAAAGAACTGTTCTGACGGGAGTCCAAGGGCCGCCGCCGAAGTGCGGGATCGGCCGGTAACAGCAAGGAGCGCCGGCGCGACCGACTGGGGCGCGGCGAACAGCGGAGGAGTCGGCAATTGCGGCGCCGCAACGCGGCAGCGCGCACGCGCCGGACCACAGAGGTACATCGCGCGACGTATGGCAAACATGCAAGGAAGTTTATCGATGTTGAAGGTCCTCGTCATTATTGCGGTAGCCGCCTCGGGTTGCGCGACGACCGGCCGGAATTCCTCCGCCGGGCCGGACGCAATCGCCCCGGAAGCGCGGGCCTACAACCATTTCCTGTTGGGCGTGATCAAAGAACGTAGCGGCCAGTTCGAGGCCGCCATGACGGAGTTCCAGCACGCGGCGGACCTCCTGCCGGAGTCACAGGACCTTGCCTGGCGCCTCATGTTGTATTACGCGGAGGAGCAGAATTTTGCCCGCGCCGAGGAAATGTGCAAGCGGCTGCTGAAAAAACACGAAAATGACCCCGGCCTGTGGATTTTGCTCAGTTCCATCCAGCAGAAGCAGAACGAAATTGACGCGGCCTCCGCGTCCATGCAGAAGGCGCGCGAACTGAAGCCCACACGCATCGAGGACTACGGGCGCCTGTTCGATTTAAGCGAGAAAACGAACGATTGGGTCATGTCGATCGAAATCCTGGAGAAACTGACGGAACTGCAGCCGAACAATGCAAATTGGCATTATTTGCTCGGACAAACGCTCAACCGGATTGGCGACGGCGAGGGCGCGCGCTCCTCGATCGAGAAGGCCCTCGTCCTGGATTCCACCCTGACGGACGCCCGCTTCCAATTGGGGGTGGTGCTGCTCGTTCTCGACCAGAATGAGGCGGCCGTCGAGCAGTTCCAAGCCTATTTGGAAAAACTGCCGCAAGACGCGCGCGCGCGCGGGTACTTGGCGGGGGCCCTCTCCCGCATCGGCCGATACGCGGCGTCCGCGGACGAACTGTCCAAGCTTCCCGCCGACGAGTTGAATACGCCGGAAATCTACATCGAGCGGGTCTACGCGCTGTTGCGCGCGGGGAACGCCCGCGAAGCGGCCAATCTCAATGCGCCGGCGGGCGCTCCGGTAATGAGCACGCTGTTTCGCGCGATTGCCCGAAAGGCCGCCGGCGAACCGTACCGCCCCTTGTTGGACACACTCGACGACGTCGATGGCGATGTCGACACGGAGTTCACCGAGTACCTCGGGTCGCTGTTGTTCCTGTTCGGCAACCAAGACGCGGGCGAGTATCTTGCCGGCGTGATCGAGGAGTTCTACACGGAGGGCGTGCAGTCGCTGCGGCTCGACCTCGTATTGGGCCGGATCTACCTGAACCTCGAGTCCTACGAAAAAGCCGAGTCCATCTTGTCCGCGGCGGCGCAGCGCGCACCGATGGAAAAGTGGCCCCACTACTATCTGTCCACGGTGTACGACGAGTTGGACCGGTTCAAGGACGCGGAGCGGCACCTGAAGGCGTGCCTCGAAATCAACCCCGAAGACGCCGAATCCATGAACAATCTCGGATACCTTTACGCGGAACGCGACATCAAGCTCGATGAAGCGGAGAAATTGCTGATTCGTGCGATCGAAATCGAGCCGAACAACGGCTATTACCTGGACAGCCTCGGCTGGATCTACTATCGCCGCGGGGACGCCGACAAGGCCATCGAGTACATACGCCGCGCCATCGTCGCCATGGGCCGCGACGACGCGATCCTGCGCGATCACCTCGGCGACGCGTATCTGCTGAAAGGTGACCTCAACCGCGCGGTCAGCGAGTGGCAGCGGGCACGGCGGCTCGATCCCAAACTCGAAGGCGTACAGGAAAAGATCGATCGGCACGTTGCAAAGACCGAGAAAGTCAGTTGACCCCTTGCGTTCACCATTCCACAATCTGTTGATCGCGAGTACATTTCACTCAAGAGTCGACCCGAGCAGGCTGGTGGACTCGCCGGAGTAGCCGATGTCCAACGAACAACCGCCGCCGAGTCTGAACTCCGCGAAGGTCGTCGCCGTCGGAATATGCGCGGGCACCGTTGTGTACCCCGTAATCGGCACGCTCCTGATCAAAATCGGGGTGCTTCCGGTTGGCGGGCCCGGAATGCAGGATGAATCGGCGCACATGCTCGAGTATCTGCTTCTTGCCGCGGGTGCGTGCGCGGCCGCGGGCTCCTTCGCGTTGCGGCGCGTCCTCGATTCTTCCGTACCGCGCGGACCGGAGGCATTCGCGCGCAAGTTTCGGAACATGCTGGTCGGCATAGCCATGGCCGAAGGCGCGGGCGTGTTCGGACTGATCATCGCCATCATGACCGGCGCGCTGCCGTACGCGCTAACGTTGTGGGGAATCTCCATCGCCGCGTGCGTCCTGCATTTCCCAACGAAATCGATGACGGAATAGCCGCCCGCTACGGCAGACCGAGTGTCACGCCAGTTTTCCGCCCGGCAGCCCCTTCGACGAACCGGCATGCGCGAGTCAACCCAGCCGGATGCGTCACCGTTATTCGGATCGCCGTCCGTGTGCGAATTTGACGGCCGGGCGGGTGTCAGAAACTTTGCCATACTGCAAGGGTATTAACCCTCATTTCTCACCAGTCGATCCCGTCATCGGGAGCGACTGGTGAGAAATGAGGGTTAGGCGCTTCAAGGCAACTCGTGTCCTCCGTTCAGGGCTTCGGCGAAGTACGTGCCTTTGGGACCACGAACGCCGCATCTTCCGGCGTTGCGCGATTAGAAGAAATGCGCGATGAGGACCGCGGCGCCGAGCGCGATGCGATACCACCCGAACGCCTTGAAATCGTGCCGCTGGATATAACGCATGAGAAACGCGACGGACAGATACGCCGTCGCAAAGGACACGATCGATCCCAGGCCGATGACCGCCCATTCCTGCGCGGTGAACGCGAATCCGCTCTTGAACACGGTCAGCAGCGACGCGCCGAACATAGTCGGGATGGCGAGAAAGAACGAGAACTCGGCGGCGGCGGTCCGGCTCGCACCGAGCAGCATGGCGCCGATGATGGTGGCTGCCGACCGCGAGGTGCCCGGGATCATGGCGAGACACTGGAAAAAGCCGATGTAAAGTGCGGTCATGAACCCGAGTTCGTGGACCGACTCAAACCGTATGGAATGCCGCCGGCTCTCGATAGCGATGAGGATTATTCCGCCCGCCACCAGCGCTATCGCCACCGGCACGTTCCAGAACAGCGCGGACTCGATCACTTCATCGAACATAAGACCCAGCACGACCGCAGGCACGACGGCAACGGCAATGTTGAACCACAGGTTGATGGTCTTGACGCGGTGGGGCTCGTCGCCGCCGAAAGGCCACAACTTTTTCCGAAAGTACAGGGCCACAGCCATAATGGCCGGCAGTTGGATCAAGACGATAAAAGAGAACGACAGCTTTGACGCCGGATTTGCGCTGACCGGCAGATAATCCTCGACCAGGATCAGGTGCCCCGTGCTGCTGACCGGCAGAAACTCCGTCAGACCTTCGACGATGGCCAGTATGATTGCGTTGAGGTAGACCAAGAATGCCCTATGTTTCCGGGAAGAATTGATGAATTCGACTGCGGACGGGACGATCGGCTCCCGCCCTCGGCGTGCGCTTCGCCAGGAACTGAGCGCACCGACCGGTGCGCATCATATCACGCGCGGGGATGAAAATCGCGGTGGGCGCGGCCGAGCCGCTCCTGGCTGACGTGCGTGTAGATTTGCGTCGTGGCGATGTCCGCGTGGCCGAGCATTTCCTGCACCGCGCGCAAATCCGCCCCGTTGTCAAGCAGGTGCGTGGCGAACGAGTGCCGCAGCATGTGCGGCTTCACGTTCTTCCCGATATTCGCCGCGCGCGCAGAGCGCTTCACCACCTGCCACGCGCTCGTGCGGCTCATCCGTCGGCCGCGCGACCCGAGGAACAAGGTGTCGTCGAATACCTTTCCAGCATTGCGAACCGACAGCCACGCGCGAATGCGCTCGATCGCCTTCGCGCCCAACGGCACGATGCGCACCTTCGACCCCTTGCCGCGCACGCGCACCGCGCTCTCGTCGAGCGCCACGTCGCGCAGCGGCAGCTTGACCAACTCCGAGATGCGCAGTCCGCACGAGTAAAACAGTTCCAGGATCGCCGCGTCGCGAATGCCTTCGGACTTTGAGAGGTCCTGCATCGAAAGCATGCGCTCGATTTCCATGTTTGACAACACGTGCGGCAGGTTCTGGCCCAGCTTGGGCGACTCGAAACCCTCCGTGGGGTCCGAGTTGATGGCGCGTTCGTCCCTCAGGAAGGCGTGAAAACTCCGAATCGCGCTCAAATGCCGGGCTGTGGAGCGGGCGGACAGCGACCGCTTCCGTAGTTCAATCAGGTGATTCAACACATGGTGCCGATCGATGTCTTGCGGCTCACGGACTCCTGCGGACTCGAGCGACTCGAGGTAGGCGCGCAGGTCCGCCCCGTAGGCGGCAAGCGTGGCCTCGGCAAGACCGGACTCGAACACAGCCGACTCGAGAAAGCGGTCGAGCAGAAGCCATAGCGGGCCGTTCTTTATTGACTGCAGCGTGGCCATATGCAAATTCTAGCATACTTGTCAACTGTTTACAACCCCCTTCTCGGCCTTTCTGCGCCAGTATTGCCCAAGAACCGATCCCGTCAGGTTGTGCGCTACGCTGAAGACGCTGGCCGGCAGGGCCACAATCGCGTCCGCGAAATGCTCGCGCGCCAGCGCCACGCCGAGTCCGCTGTTCTGCATGCCGACCTCGATGGCGATGGTCCGCCGGGCTGAGACCGGCAGCCGGAACGCCGCCGCAAGCCCATACCCGAGTGCCAGCCCCAAGGAATTGTGCAACACCACCAACAGCCCCATCCGACCGACCGCCTCGAGCAACCGATCCCGGCTTTGCGCGACGATGGAGGCAATAATGAGCACAATGACGAGAACCGAAAGCGCGGGGAAAAACTCGATCGCGGACTTCGCCGCCTTCGCCATGTACCGCCGGGCGAGAAATCCGGCGGCGACCGGAACGACAACAATCTTGACCACGCTGAGGAAGAGGCCCCATGCGTCCACGGGGAGGAACTGCCCGCCGAACACGGCGATAAGAAGGGGGGTCAGCACGATCGCCAGCAAGGTGCTGCACGTCGTCAGCGTGACGGACAGGGCGACGTCCGCCTTCGCGAGGTATGCGATTACGTTGGACGCGGTCCCGCCGGGGCAACACCCCACGATGATGAACCCCATGGCCGACTCAGGCGGCAGTTGAAAACCCGTTGCGATGAGCCATGCCAATCCCGGCATAATCAGGAACTGCCCGATAATGCCGCAGCCGACCGCACGCGGCATCTTGGCCACGCGGACAAAGTCCTCGGGAAGCAGCGTCATGCCCATGCCGAACATGATCACTCCCAGCCCCGGCACGATGCCCGGCCCCATCGCGGCAAACGCACGCGGCGCAAAGTACGCGGCAGTCGCGAACAACACCACCCAGAGGACGAATCCTTCGGTCCACAGCGCGATCATTCGACGCGGGAAGGAAATACGGCCCGTCAATCCCATAGCCCATTATTCCATAACCGACATGTTGCGTGAGGCCACATGATGCCGGAGTGAGCGGACCGCCCTTCCGCATGCGAAGCCGGGAAGCGTAGAATGCTGGTGTTTGGGAGTTCCTTCCGGTTTTCCACTATCGTAACGTGGTTCGCCCTTTCGACGGCACGGCTCTATTGCGGAAGTATAGAGATGGTCGAGTTTATCCGTAACTTCTCCACGTGTTACGCCCTCGCGTCGCCATTCCATGCACCGTTCATCGTCAGAGGCAGGCCGCTGGGTACGGCGCTTTTCGGTGCCATTCTCCTCCTCGCGCTTCCCTTCTGTATCGCCGGTCAATAGCCTGTGGTGATCACGTCGGGCACGTAAAAGGCCGAAACCGAATTCGCCTCTACGGTAACGTGATTCCGTGCAAGGAACTCGGAAAGGATCGTTGACGCAAGCCGGTGACCGGCGGCGTTCCAGTGACTGTCGAATTCATGATACAGAGGTCCGCAGTTTGCGTTGTGCTGTTTACGGAATCCCGGAAGCAGGTCGCAGAACTCGATGCCATGCCGTTTTGTCACGTCGCGCAGCCATCGGTTGGGTTTTTCCAGGTCAAATTCGAGGGCCGGATACTTCAGTTTCACCAGCGTCAGATAGGTATCCGTATCCACCTGCTCCTTCGCAGGCACGGCGAAAACTACGAGTCGAATGCCGGCTTCTTTGCATACCCTCGCGATTTCCGCGATGGCGAGCTCGGTGACGTCAAAGGCCTCCGACCATAATCGCGCATAGGTGTCCGCGCTGATGCCTGCGTCCGGAGACAGGCCCGGGTCATACGACTTGAGTATCGCGCCTAGATGTACGTTGGGGTTGTAGTCGTAGACGGTGGGGTGCATGCCGCGCGTCTTTTGTGCGCGCTCATACGTCTGAAAAATGGCGGTCCGCTTGTACCACACGCGCGATGCAAGCCAGTCCGTGTACTGTTTTTGCTTTTCGCGTTGCGCCTCCAGCGACAAGGCGGCCGCGGCTGCATCCGGGGGCGAGATGCACAACACGCCCGAATCGTCGATGTCGCCGTAGGGTCTGGCGGTGTGCTGCCAGTAATCGCCGCCCCACATGAGACGACTCAATTCCCGGTGGTTGTCGTAGAAGTCGTTCAAGGGATAGAACGCCAACAAGACGATATCGGGTTTGTACTTCAGGCCTTCTTCCTTGAGATAGAGCAATTCCTGCAACGTGCCGTAGCCGCGCACGCCCAAGTTGACGGTCTCGGTCTTTTTTCCCTGCCGGTTTCCTTCGAGAAGCGCGGGCAGCCCCTCGCTCAAATTCACCTGATACCCGTCCATGAACGAGTCGCCGAGTACGAGGATGCGGGCGACGCCCGGATCGCGTTCGTAACGGATTTCGCCGTCGCGCAGACCTTTCGAATTCGTCGTGACGGCGAGACTCCAATTCAAGTTGTAGACGCGCACGTTCCGGTTCGGCATCAACGCAAATCCGCGTGTCGGATGCTGCTCGAGGACGAAATCCGAGCGATCGCCGTCCGATGGCATGAGGGTCTGGTAGTAGCTGTACCGAAGAAACGCCTCGCCCACAAGTAGCGCAAAGCCCGCGGACAACAGAACCAGCAGCAGATTTCCCGCACCGGCCGCCAGTTTGCGCTTGAATGACAAGGGCATACGGAAGTTGGCCTCCCCGCGTCGACACAAGAGCCAAGTATAACCCATTGAATCGCCCTTGCGAATCGACAACCCCTTGCCCCGGCGAACGGGACCGTTGAGCGTCTCGTGCCCGTTTGCTAAGATGACCATTCGATCGACGCGCGGAATCGTGCAACGAATTCGGGAGCGGTGCAATCACGAAGGACGCCGTGCGGAATTGGCCGGAGCAGACCAGGAGAGCAGGCGTGACCGCATCTCGGCGTGACGATTGGAACGCTCGAACGTGTGATCTAGCATGGGTGTCGACATGTCCGTTGGGCATCAAACCAACGTCTCCTTGAAGGACCGTATGGCAGTCAAATCGACAGCGGCGCTCGAGGACCCCTTGATTATTGCCGGGCGCTCGTTTCGATCGAGATTGATGATTGGCACAGGGAAGTTTCCGTCGACCGCGGCGCTGAGAGCGGCGCTGGATGCATCCGATGCGGAGATCGTTACGGTGGCGCTCCGGCGCGCGGACCTTAAGCATCCGGAGGCAGACAGCATTTTGTCGGCGATCGACCGCGGCCGGCACCTGCTTCTGCCGAATACGTCGGGTGCGCGGAATGCCGAGGAAGCGGTGCGAATCGCGCGGATGGCGCGCGCCCTGGGTTGCGAGCCGTGGGTAAAACTTGAACTTACGCCGGAACCGAGGTACCTGCTGCCTGATCCGATCGAGACCCTGCGCGCCGCTGAAATGCTGATCGAAGACGGCTTTGTCGTGCTCCCGTACATTCAGGCCGACCCGATTCTGGCGAAACGGCTGGAAGAGGCCGGCGCCGCCACGGTGATGCCGCTGGGGGCGCCGATCGGCAGCAATAAGGGCGTCAAGACTCGCGACATGCTCAAGATCATCATTGAACAGGCCAATGTTCCGGTTGTGGTGGATGCGGGGCTGGGCGCGCCCTCGCACGCGGCCGAAGCCATGGAGCTTGGCGCGGACGCCGTGTTGGTCAACACCGCGCTGGCCGACGCGGCCGACCACGCCGCGATGGCGCGGGCCTTCGCGCTCGCCACGGTAGCGGGACGAACCGCCTACCGCGCCGGATTGGCGCCGGAACGCGCCGCGGCTGAGCCATCCTCTCCGCTCACCGGTTTCCTCGACGAGTTGAGGTGACGGCCGACCTCTTCGTATTGCGAAGCGTTAGGGGCGCGGCGTAGCGGGCGCCTGCAGATCCTGAATATCGCCCCCGTAGCCGAGCGCCCTCAGCGCTTCGAGTTCTTCCGGCGTCATGGCGGGCGCCGCCGTCCCGGTGATGGGTTCCTTCTGGTACCAGATGACAAGCGTGGTCTGGTTGACTTCGGCGGGCAGTGGCGGCCTTTCCGGCGGCGAAGCAGGATCCAGCTCCAGCGTGAAATGGTCTCCCTCGATCGGAGGTTCGTTGCCAACCACGAGCAGGACCGGCGCGGACGACGAGATGCGGAGCGCAATCGGCGAATCCGAAGCGGCCGTGCGGAGCAACAGTTCATCGCGCGACAGCAACCCGAAGTTTACCGTGGCCCCATGGTCGTCCCATGTGATGAGGTCGTTCCGGCTCATGGCGCCACCCTGCAGGAGCCTGACCGTCTCGAACGAACCGGCGGTCCGCGCCACCAGTTGCACCTCCGATCCGCGTTTTGGGCGTAGAAACGCGATGTGCCAGCCCTGCCCCTCCTCGAAGAAGAACCGGTCCGCTTCGGTCTCCAACAACGGCAAAATTGGAGGGGCCTCGGCCAATACATCGACGGTTTCGGCCGGATCGACCGCAATGTGGTAGAGGGCGCGTTCGCCGGTGCCGATGTTTCGTATGTATTTCCATTCCATGTTGCGGACGGCGACGTATCGAAGCCGACGGATGAAGGCCCAGGGCGCCGGCGCGCGTTCGCCCTTGATGACAGGGACCAGGCTCCGGCCATCGCACAAAGGCACCGGCAAGCCCGCCACATCGAGGATGGTCGGCATGAGGTCTATGAGCTGCACCATGTCCGTAACGCGTTTGCCCGCATGCTCGCCGTGTGGAAACTTGATCAACAACGGTACGCGCGCGGACCCTTCATACAAATGTTCGTGCAGATATTCTCCGTGCTCGCCGAAATGTTCGCCGTGATCCGAGGTGACCACAATCAACGCGTCATCGTAGATGCCCAAGTCCTTCAGCTTCGCGAAGGTTTCGGCCACGGCCGCGTCAACGCCGCGAATGGCGTCGTCATACATCGCAATCATGAATTCGAGTTCTTCGGGCGAGAGGGTCTCGCGCTCCTCGCGCGCGGCAAACAGCAGCTCGGTTGCGCGCGGGCGCTTGGGCGCGCGCAACGTTTCGGGTTCGGGAATGTCCTTGGAGAAGTGCAGAAAAGAATCGTTGGGAGGATAATACGGCAGGTCGCAGCCCTTGCACTGCGACTCGCCGTACTTGCTGTGCAGATCATAATTGTGAAAGAAAAGAAAGACGGGTTGGCCCTTCTTCGTGTCCAGCCATGATTCAACCTGCGCCTTTGTTTCGAACACATCCCGCACGAGTTCCGGAGTCGAGTACACGTCAAACCCGTGCGCCAGACCGCGGCCCGGCAGCATCCAGATTCGATACCCTGTGAAGCCGCCGGTCATATAGCCTGCGCCCGCAAGCGCCTCCGGCAGGGTTTGCACGGCCTCCGCCAGGTTAGTGCTGGCGTTTACGCCGTGCCGGGTCGGATACAGGCCGGTCAGCATACTCATATGGGCGGTCAGCGTCCATGTCTCCGGCGTGATGGCATTCTCGAACAGGACGGACTCCTTCGCGAATGCGTCGAGGTGGGGCGTCGTTTCGCGCGCATAGCCGTAACAAGACAGATGGTCCGACCGCATCGTGTCGCAGGAAATCAGGACCACGGGGGTGTGTTTCCGAGGCGATTGCCCATACACCATGGGATTTCCCCAGACGGAATAGTCGCCGCATGGAGAACTCAACGAATCGACCTCGAATGCCAATTCAACCGACTTTCCTGAATACGACGATAGCGGCGCGCGCAGGGCCTGCCATCGGCCGACTTCGGACAATTCCAGGGTCTTCTCGACAAGCGTCACCGGCGCACCGCCGGGTTCCGACAGTGTGACGCGAAACGTCGCGCCGTCGGGTTGCCGCGCCGGGAGCGGGGGTTCGATCAATGCGACGTGCGCTTCGAACACCGCCTCGGAGGGGACGGTGAGCCGCCAAACAAACGGATGCGCGTCGATCGCCTCCATTGTCACGTGATCTAGCGTTACGCGATTCGGTCCGGTAGGGGGTACGTGCGTAAACGAGATGGATTCGATCGCGAACTCATGGTTTGGCCCCACCACGCCCACGGCGGAAATGTCGCCTCGCCAGCCCGCGGCGTCCTGACCGGTAAGCGGAATCGCATACTCGCGAACCAGATCGCCGCCTATGGCCGTGAACGCGACACCCGGATTGCGCAAGAGTTCCGGCTCCACTTCATTCCGCCACGTGAACGCGAAGGCCCCGCCTTCCGGCGACGCGATGCGAATCCGGCACTCCGTATATCGGCGGGCCGGGAGGGCGTCGACCGCGCCCACGCGGGCATAGCGCGGGCGACCGTCATCGCCTTCGTACCGTTCGATCTGGAACGCTTCCCGCTCCACCAGCAAGGGTTTCCAGGAAGCACTTCTCAAGGTTTCGAGGACGAGGGGCGCGAGTCGTTGCGGACCTTCCGTTTTAACTCCGGAGTACCTCTCGAGCGGGTACTCCGGTTGCGGCGCCGATATTCCAGAGGAGCAGCCGGTTGCGCACGAGCAGATCAACAATGCCGTTAGAAGGGACCGCATAGGGCTGAACATACCATATGGTGAGTTGGCGGAGATAATCGGCACTACGGACCGAGGTGGACACCGGAACGCCGCTCCAATCCGCGGCGCATGCATTCGTTGCCGGGGAACTTGCTCTCGCCGACGAATCCACTTACATTGTCTCGAATTGTCGGCAATTTGTCGCGAGGAGTCCATCATGCTGGGCATTCATCCATGGGATTGGTTTGCGCTCTTGGCCTATCTGCTGGGGATCACGGCCATCGGCGTTTGGACGGTACGACGGATCAAAGACACCTCGGACTTCTTCATGGGGGGCCGGCGTTTCAACAAACCCTTTATGGTGTTCTTCGCGTTCGGCGCGGGCACGAGCGGCAACGACGCCGTCGGCGTCTCCGCAAAGACGTATACCAACGGCATGTCGGGTATCTGGTGGCAATGGCTCTGGCTGTTCGCCACGCCGTTCTACTGGCTGATTGCCCCCATTTTTCGCCGCTGCCGCGCCCTGACGACCGGAGATTTCTTCGAACAGCGCTACGACGGAAGCATCGCGGCCCTGTACTCGTTGGTCGGCGTGTCCATGCTCACCGTGAACATGGGCATCCTGCTGCTTGGGGCCGGCCGGACGATAGAAGCCATCACCGGTGGTGCGATCGACGACCGGGTGGCCGTCATCGTAATGACGGTGTTGTTCGTGGTGTACGGCATTGCCGGAGGTCTTGCCGCGGCCATCATCACGGACTTCATCCAGGGGATACTCACCGTTCTGCTTTCGTTCATGCTGCTGCCGTTCGCCCTCAAGGCGGTAGGCGGCATGACCGGTCTCCGCCAACACATCGCCGATCCCGATATGTTCACCATTGTCGCGCCCGGCGAGATCAACGCATTTCACATTTTCGTTTTCGGCCTTAACGCCCTGATCGGCATCGTTACGCAACCCCACATCATGGGCGTCTGCGCGGCCGGCCGCGACGAATTGGACGGGCGCGTGGGGTTTGCCGGCGGCAATCTGCTCAAGCGCGTGTGCACCGTGCCATGGATGCTCATCGGCCTGTGCGGCGTCGTGATGTACCCGAACCTGACGACGCAGAATCAGATCGACGGCATCTTCGGCCACGTCGCCAGCGATTTGCTTCCCGCCATCGCGCACGGCCTTATTGGTCTGTTTCTCGCCGCGCTGCTGGCTTCCATCATGTCGTCCTGCGACGCGTTCATGGTTTCCTCGTCGGGCCTGTTCACCCAGAACTTCTACCGGCGCTATTTCGCGCGCGACCGCGACGAACACCACTATGTGCTGGTTGGCCGCATTACGTCCGGCGTGATCGTGGCCGCCAGCATCTTGTTCGCCCTCCAATTCACCAGCATCCCCGGCGCATTGGTCGTCTTCTTTCAATTGCAGGCGATGATGGGCCCCGCATTTTGGCTCGGCCTGTTCTGGCGCCGCACCACCGTTGCGGGGGCGTGGGCAGGCACATTGGCGGCGCTCGCCGTGTGGTTCCTCGTCACCCGCGCCCCCTTTCACGCGTGGGCCGCGGCAAACTTGCCCGAGATGATGGTCTGGGGCGGCAAGTTTCGCGAATCCTGGCAAATGGTGTCTTATCTGGTCGCCGGATTCGGCGTGGCCATCGTCGTCAGCCTGTTTACGCCCCGCGTCAAGAAGGAAAAACTGGACCGTTTCTACGAATGCCTGCGCACACCCATTCAGCCCAATGAGCCGCACCTACCGCCGTTTACCATTCCTCCCGGCGTCGAACCGCCGCCGCCGCGCAAACTCATCAATCATCCCGATCTCGAGATACCCATGCCCTCGGTCGTGGGCATGGCGGGATTTGCCGCGATCTGGGCCATCGTCGGCGTGATGATTGCCTTCGTTTTCTGGTTGTCCATCCTCGGCGCGTAATGCGGGCCAAACCGCGCGTACTTGGTCCGTCTACCGTCGCTGTGTTAAAGTTATCGCTTGATGTCGGGGCGTAGCGCAGCCCGGTAGCGCATCTGCTTTGGGAGCAGAGGGTCGCTGGTTCAAATCCAGTCGCCCCGACCATTTTTCGTCGCCTGCCCACGCACGGTTGACGCGTATCGGGGCGAACGCGCATGCACGCTGCGGAAGCCCTGCTGACAGGCAATCAATCTGTCGTATCCAGACTACTCAGTTCCCGATCCATGGCCTCCGTAAGCCCTTGCCGTTGTATGGCGTACTCGCGCGCTTTCCGATAGGGTCTCCCGCCCAGAAAGCCGCCCGGTGAAAACCCGAATGGGCGTATGCTAGGCTGTCGCCTTGAACTACGCTGCAGAGAGGGGCCCATCATGAAAGTCGGGATGAATCTGTTGTTGTGGACGGCGGCGGCGGGCACGGAACACTTTCCCCTGTTGAAACAAATCAAGTCGTGGGGCTTTGACGGCGTCGAGTTGCCCATGTTCAATGCGAAGGGATCGCCTTGGGCCGAACTTGCTACGACGTTGAACGACGAAGGGCTGGCTCGGACTGCCGTGGCGGTGTTGCCCCAGGGGGCCAACCTGATTGGCGAGGAGCCAAAAGAGCGCGCTGCGGCAGTCGAATTCTTGAAGGAGTGCGTGGACGCGTCCGTGGAACTCGGGGCCGAGGTGCTGTGTGGGCCGGTGTATTCGCCGGTGGGTCGACTCGTAGGACGAGGTCCGAACGAGGCCGAACGAGCACGCTGCGCCGAAGGTTTGAAGGCCGTGGGCGAACACGCCGAGGGCAGCGGCGTGACCATCTCGGTCGAACCGCTCAACCGGTTTGAGACCTACTTCTTGAATTGCGAGGCCGATGCCGCGGCGCTGATGAATGCGGTCGGGATGAACAACGTCGGAATCTTGTACGATACGTTTCACGCCAATATCGAGGAAAAGGACATTGCGGCGGCCATCCGGACCGGCGGCAAGCGCATTAACCACGTCCACATCTCGGCGAACGATCGCGCGACGCCGGGCGAGGACCACATCGACTACAAGACTACCTTCGCGACATTGAAGGAGATCGGTTACAACGGCTGGTTGATGATTGAGGCGTTCGGAATGTGGCTGCCGGACTTGGCGGGCGCGACATGCATCTGGCGCAAAATGGCCCCGAGCGAAGAACACATTGCCAGGAAAGGATGTGCGTTCATTCGGAAGTCGTGGTGACCGCCCGCTGCCGCGTGCCGCGTGCGCACGTCGGTGGCGGGGAAGGGCGCCGTGGTTTTCCAGGCTGCGCCGCGGCAGTTCCCCTCATATCGGTCGAGCGCCCGTCGAACATGCCCGCCGTACAAGAGTCGTCGCGCCACAAGACTCATGTTGCAGGAATAGGACGACGTCGGATCGACTTCAGGAGTTGCGCATGGCCGCCTCGCTGGACCCCAGATTGCTCACACCACACAGCCCGCGCCGATTTGTTCCGGCTGACGTGGACCTGCGCGACCGATCGGTGGTGGCCGCACTGTTCGAGAACCTCTTGCAACGGACGCCCGAATCACCGCAGGACCTAGCCGATTGGCTTGCGGCGTATTCGGAATTGCAGGCGGCCGTGGATCAGCAGAGCGCCCTCCTTTACGTCAACATGACATGCCATACGGACGAACCGGCGCATGCGGATGCGTACAAGGCATTCGTCGAATCTGTCCTTCCTGCGATGAAGCCGTTGCAGGACCGCGCGAAGAAGGCGTTTGTCGACGCGAAAAGGCGGCTGGCGCCGGGCGACCAGCGGCTTGCCCTGCTTGACCGCAAATGGCGTGCGGACATCGAACGGTATCGCGATGAGAACGTGCCGTTGGAGACGCGGGACGAATTGCTTTCCCAGGAATACCAGCGGATCTGCGGCGCAATGACCGTGATATACGACAACGAGGAGCGCACGTTGCCGCAGATGGCCCTGTATCAGATGAAGAATGACCGGGCCGTCCGCGAAGAGGCGTGGCGGGCTACGGCACGGCGTCGATTGCAGGATCGCGAACGTATCGAGACGGTCTTCGATCGTATGCTCGACATTCGAAACCGGATCGCGCTCAACGCGGGCTGCGCGGATTTCGTCGACTACCAGTTTCGCGCTCTCCACCGCTTCGATTACACCCGCGAACACTGCCTCGAGTATCACGACGCAGTGCAACGCTGCGTGGTTCCCGTATGGGCGCGCGTGCTGCGTCGCCGGCAGAACGCCCTCGGTGTTGAAACGCTTCGACCGTGGGACACGACGGTGGATGTGCTCGGCCGCGACCCGCTCCGACCGTTTGACACGGCGGACGAACTGATCGACAAGTGCGCCCAAGTGTTTCATCGGACGCACGCGCAGTTCGGCGAACAGTTCGACGAAATGAAAATGCTTGGCCTGCTCGACCTGGCCTCCCGTAAAGGCAAAGCTCCCGGCGGCTATCAGCACCTTTTCGCCGAAGCTCGCAAACCGTTCATTTTCATGAACGCGGTCGGGATCGACGCCGATCTTCGCACCCTACTGCATGAAGGAGGCCACGCCTTCCACGCCCTGGCGTCGATCCATGAGCCTGTCTATCCCTATCGACGCGCGCCCATCGAATTCTGCGAAGTCGCTTCCTTCGGCATGGAACTCCTCGGCGGGGAGTTTCTCGATATTTTTTATTCGGACCCCGAGGCCCGCCGTTCCCGCCGGGACTTTTTCGAGGGCAAGATTGCGTTGCTGGCGTGGGTCGCCACGGTTGATGCGTTTCAGCACTGGCTGTACACCCACCCCGGACACACCCGGGACGAACGCCGAGAGGAGTGGATACGCACGTATGACCGGTTCGGAGGTGGAGTGATCGACTGGTCGGGCCTCGACGAGGAACGCGCGTTTCTCTGGCATCGCCAGCCGCATTTCTTTGTCACCCCGCTGTACTACATCGAGTATGGCATCGCCCAACTTGGCGCGCTTCAAGTATGGCTGCACGCACGGCGCGAACCCGCCGCGGCCCTGCGGGACTACCGGCGCGCGCTGGCACTGGGCGGGAGCCGGCCGCTGCCCGAACTGTTTGACGCGGCGGGCCTTCGCTTCGACTTCTCCGAGAAGGCAATCAGGCCGCTGGTCGACGCCGTGCAGGCCGAACTCGACCGGCTTGACCAATGAATAACCCTGCTCGCATGCCGAATTCAGGTTCGTTTGAAAGGCGGGACCTGATAGCCCTCGCCTGCATTCTCCCGGTCGCGGCATTCCTGATTTTTGTCAACCTCGACCGTTCCTACCTCTGGCAGGACGAAGCCCAGAACGCCTTGCTGGCGCGCACGACGTTGCGGCATGGCATCCCGATGGGCTTCGACGGACCCAATTCGCTTTCGCAGGAACTCGGGCACGACATCGATGCGAACGGCGTCTTCCGGTACCACCCCTGGTTGCCGTTCTACATCTGTGCCGCGTCGTTTGCCGTGTTTGGAGAATCGACGTTCTCCGCACGATTTCCTTACGCCGTGATCGGACTTGCGACCGCGGCCTTGACGTATGTCGTTGCCCGTATCGTCTGGAGAAGCACGACCGCCGCCCTTGTCTCCACGCTCATCCTGACTTTCTCCGTGCCGTTTCTGCTGCTGGTGCGGCAATGCCGGTATTACAGCCCGCTCGCTTTCTTCGTCCTGCTGGCGTTGTACGGCTACATCGAGACCCTCCGCGGCCGAAAGTGGGGACCGTGGGTGATGGGCGGCGCGGCCGTTTGCATCATGCACACCCTCCATCTGCATGCGCTGCTGTTCTTCGCGTCCGTGCTGGTTCACACCGCGCTGTGGCGTCATCCATACTGGAAGCGCGCCGTGATTCCGATAGCCGTGGTGATGGCCGCGCACATTCCGTGGTTCGTATGGGTGTTGAACATCGCCGAATACCACCACGCGGCTTCGCACGAGCATGCGATGATGTTTCTGCGCGAACTGGTGAGACAGTGCGTCGACTACGCGTTTTTCCCGCCGATTCTGGTCGCGGCCGGATTGCTGATCGTGCGCCGGAAGCCCTACTACCACCCCTGCCTTGACACGGTGCAGATCGCCGGCATTGTCGTCATCTTGTCCTACACCGCACTTACGCTGATCGCGCTCGGGTTCCGGGCGCCCTATCCGTTCTTTCGATATATGGCCCCCCTACCCGCACTCGCCGCAATCCTCGCCGGTTACGTTGCAACCGCCGCCTTCGCCTGGAACCGACTGCTCGGCCTTGCGCTGACGGGCGCCGTCGCGCTTTGGATGCTGTTCCCGTGCGCCCTATGGA
This sequence comes from Candidatus Hydrogenedentota bacterium, assembly GCA_045863315.1. Lineage (GTDB taxonomy): Bacteria > Hydrogenedentota > Hydrogenedentia > Hydrogenedentales > SLHB01 > JABWCD01. The sequence continues at coordinate 29,330 of BTUX01000016.1, forward strand.
AGTATCCCATCGAGTTGTTCGAACCCTATCGCGGCCCCATCGGCGGAATTGTCGAGTTTCTTCGCGAACACGCCGAGGACGGCGACGCGATCGTGATGACCTACGGGGACATGCCCGTCAAGTTCTACACGAAGTTGCGCGTTCTCGGCGGCGCGGCGGGCGACGAACTTCCGCCGCCTGTCCCGCCGAAATGGGTAATCCTGCGCCAGTTCCTCAATTTGCACGCGAACGTCTCGAATTACATTCGGGAGTTGCTCGAGTCCAAGCAGTATGAAACGATCGTGCTCGATGCGGCCGACCTTCCGTTCGAGAACCGCGAACAGGTCGACCTGCACGAGTGGAAGACGACCAACCGGATTATCGGCCGGGT
>BTUX01000017.1:0-29495 GCA_045863315.1 Candidatus Hydrogenedentota bacterium
CCGTTGCCGATAGATAAGGCATGAAGGCGTATTCGGAGGATTTGCGCGAACGGGTGGTGAAGGCGTGCGACGAAGGCAGGCTGTCTCGCCAAGACGTTGCCGAGCGCTTTTCGGTCAGTACGCGATGGATTCGCAAACTCCTCCAGCAGCGCAGACAGACCGGCAGCATTGCTCCCAAACCCCATGGCGGAGGACATCCGCCGGCATTCGATTCGGCCATGAGCCAGCGTCTTAAAGAGGAGGTGACAAAGGACCCGGACGCCACGCTGGAAGAATTGCGCGAACGGTGCGGAGTTTCATGCAGCATCCAAGCCGTGTCCACCACCCTTATCAAGCTCGGCATCACCCGAAAAAAAAGACCCTGAGGGCCAGCGAACAGGACCGCGAGGATGTACAGGTCCAGCGCGAGCAGTGGCGAGTCCGCATGGAAGAAATCGAAGCGTCTCGTTTGGTATTCGTGGACGAAAGCGGCGCGAAGACCAATATGACCCGTCTTCGCGGACGCGCCCCACGGGGCCACCGCGTGTACGACAGCGCGCCGCATGGACACTGGCACACCACCACGATGCTGTCCTCGATGCGTTTGGATGGTTCGACCGCCTGCATGGTGGTGGACGGCGCCACGGACACCGACGTGTTCATGGCCTATGTCCAAAACGTGCTCATCCCCAGTCTACGGCAAGGCGACATCGTCGTGATGGACAACCTTGCGCCACACAAATCGCCCGCAATCTTCCAAGCCATACAAGAGGCTGGAGCACAGCTCTTGTACTGGCCGCCCTATAGCCCCGACTTCAATCCCATTGAAAAAATGTGGTCCAAATTGAAGGAGAAGCTGCGTGCGCTGGCCGCACGGACGCAACAAGAACTTCTCGACGCAATTGCCAACGCCTTACAATCCGTCACTGCCTCGGATGCACAAGGATGGTTCAACTCATGCGGATATCGACACACTCAATCTTGAAACGCTCTAAAATCACGGAATTGGAAAGAGTCCTTTCCCTTGTCATCACGGGTTGCCCTTATACAACGGCGTATCAGCGCTTCCATCGCCGAGCCTGGCGAATACGGTTCCGAGATAGACAATTGGTTCGAAAAGTGGACCTCGCCGGGGTTTCGTCCTACGACGCCTTGAGAATCAGAATGCCGTTGGCCGATACGGTCACCGCGGGCCCGATGGACTCGCCGGTGAGCAAGTCCGGAAACTTCCCCGGCAGCTTCAAGTGTTGTCGCGCGTTCGTATGGTTGAGGACGAATACAAAGCGCCCTTTTTCGCCCTTCCGCTGCACGATTTCGACGCCTTCGGGAATCTCGGTGACCGGATACTCGGGCAGTAGTTCGCTTATGAACGGCTCGATGAAATCGCGCGGCAAGTACACGCCCATATAGAAGACCTGACCGCTCCCGAGGCCCCGCCGGGCAATGGCCGTTTTGCCTTTCAACCGGCCCTCCAGGTATTCCGCAACCGGCTCGGCTCCGTGGCATTCGAGCACTTCGAACCAAGTTCTCACCTTGCACTGTTGAGCGATGAGCGCCCCTCTCGCGAAGTGGACCGCCTGCGCTCGATCCCCCCGATCCGCCACAACCTCCTCGATGGAGACCGCCGTAAGCGATGCAAACAGGCCGGGTAACGGCGACGGGGTCCATCCATTCGACATCGTCCGCGAACCCGATTGCGGCGTGAGCACGAGCGTGCCGCCGTTCTTCACGTAGGCCTCGAGCTTTTCGGCCAGGGTCTCGTCCACGCATCGCAGGGCCGGCGCCATCAGGACAAGGTACTTCTCGTTGATGTCGACCTCGGTGCTGATGAAGTCGCAACTATGCCCGCTTCGTTTCACCGCGCGATAGAGGTCGTAGACGTGTTCGTCATACCGGAATCCCGGCGCGACGGGGTGCGCGTCCGCGCTCCAACGCGCCTCGAAGCTCCGCAGGATGGCGACCTTGGACTCGACCCGCGTACCCTCGATCTGGGGGCCCACGCTGCCAAACTCTTCACCGGTCCGCAAGAACTCCTTATACCGCCTTCGAACGACCCCGTCCACATCGAGGATTCCCTGCCGCAGCATGTGCCCGCCCGACAGCGGAGTGCGCCATGGATCCATGCACACGCATTCCGCGCCGTTGGCGATCGCCTGCCACGCCCATCGGCGCATCTCGCCCAAGTCCGGTGTGTCGCCCATGGTGCCTTCCCGGGTCACCTGCGTCGCTCCCGCGCGCTGCCCGAGCACCCAAAACGTCCCTTTCAGCGACCGTGTCGTCGCGTGAAGATACGCCGTGAAATAGGGATCGCCGCCAACGGCCGGGTTGTTCCGCCACGAGGCGAAATCCGTGGCGGCGGTCACCTTGTACAGGTCGACCGTTCCGGAGCGGCCGCCCGCATTGTGCGTGACGAAGTTCGGCCCGCAGTGCTCCTTAATGATCTCGCGTTGCCGCTTCACGAACCCCACAACCGAGTCTGAGCAAAACCGCGCGTAGTCCAGCCACAGCCCGGCGGGCACACGCCCCGCGGCCGCCCGCCGGGGCAATGGGACTTCGTTCCACTGCCGGATGTTCATGCCGCCACAGACGGTTCTCCATGCGTCGTTTAATGCGTCGGTCGTCTGGTACTTCGCGAGCAGCCACTGGCGAAACGCCTTTTCACAGTGCTCGCAATAGCAGCGGGCGGTTCCTCCGGTGGCGAGGGCCTCGTCAATCTGCCAGCCGATGACGCCTTCGACTTTCGCATAGTGCCTGGCCATCGCCTGCACGATCGAATCACACAATATCTGGAATTCGGGCGCGTTCACGCAGCATGAATGCGGCGAAGTCGGCGCCGCCCGATTTCCGCCGGCATCCTTGCGCAGCACATGGGGATGGCGGGTGTGCACCCAAAGCGGCGGGTAGGCCGTGGGCGTGCATAAGACGGTGGAGATGCCCGCTTTCCGACATTCCTCGATGACAGGATCGAGCCACTCGAATCGGAATCGCCCCTGCTCCGGCTCGAACTTGCACCACGCCGCCTCCCCCATCCGCGCGACATTCACCCGCGCCTTCTCCAGCAGTTTGACGTGGTCCTTCGCCTGACCCGGCGCCCACTGTTCAGGGTGGTAACAAACGCCGAAACCCAGCATACGAAGCCCCTCCCGCAGTCCAATTCGAATAGCATAGCATACGGGGTAGTCCGGATTTTTCACACCCACGCGCGTTGGAGGATACAACATGGTACAGGGCGCACCGTTATGCATTGTCGCCGCGCGGCACGGCAGAACAGAGGGTGGGTGTGAAAAATCCCCACCACAATCACTCCCATGCTTTCTCCAGAGCATTTCTCACCAGTCGCCCCCCTCAACGGGGGCGACTGGTGAGAAATGCGGGGTAGACGCGCGAGGCAGGGCGATTCCCCCGAAGGGAAGTACGAACGACCATTGCCCCAACTACCGGCTTTGTGGAAGTTGTCGGAGATTCCCCGCCCATGTCGGCCGGAGCTTTCAAATTGCTCGGCGCGAAGAAATTCCTCCTCAACCGGTCTTTGCCGTGACGGTCTTGTTCTCACTCCCACTCCCAATCCAAAATCGAGAATCCAAAATTGCTAGAATCGATACATGTCCAACGCGTCGACAGACCCGCTTTCCCGGCCCGGCGGCGACATGACCCGCCGGGTCCTGGGTTGGATGCTGCTCATTTCGGTTGTGCCCCTGCTGATCATGGCGTTCCAAGGGTACCACTGCGGTATGCAGGCCATTGTCGAAAAGACGCACGATCATCTGCTTTCGATCATGAATTCGCGGCGCGCGCTGGTGCTGACGTGGCTCGACCAGCGCATGAGCGAAATGGATGTCATCGCGTCGTCGCCGTCCGTTGCGCGGTGTTGCGCCCACTTCGCCGATCTCAGCGAGGAGGAAATTGATATCGAGGTCACGGCCATGCTGCGCTCCGTACTGGACCGGGTCGACGCCTACGATTCGCTACAGGTGTTGGGACACGACGAAACCCTCATCGCCCGCGTGGATAGAGACGGAACAGCGCCGGCCGCCCCACTGGACCCTGCGTTTCTGGCCCGCGTCCACGACTCCGATCGGTTTCAAACCTCCGAGCCTGTCCTCGATTCCCGCGGCCAAGTCACGGTCGCGCTGGGCCGAACCTTGGCGCACGGCGTTTCATCGTCCGGCAAAGTCCGCGCCGGAACGATTCTCGCCACGCTTAACCTGTCTCGCGGCCTCGACCCTTTGTTGCAAGACCGAGCGGGTATGGGTGAGACCGGCAAGGTGTTTCTGCTCGCCCTTCTACGCGCCACCGATGTGCCAACCGCCGATGGCCGGCCCGCTGCCGGCCCGGTCTACGCGCGCATGATCACGGAACCGTTCGGCGGCGAACCGCACGTCGCGATGCGCGCGCCGCTGCCCCCGGTCTATCACACGGTCGCCGGCAATGACCTTCGCGCAAACGCGGAATACGAAGACTACCGCGGCCGCACCGTATGGGCGCGATCCGGAAGTCTCATGCCGACCGTGAACTGGATACTCGTAGTCGAACAGGACACATCCGAAGCATTGGCATGGCTGAATCGCCTGATATTCCGTGTGACCTTGACCGGGACGATCACATTGATCGCGCTCGCCGCGACCGCCTATTGGATTTCAAACCGATTGGGTCTGCCATTGCGGGTCCTGGCGCGGGTGGCCCAGCAAGTCAGCGCCGGCAACACAGAAGAGCGTGTCGGACCTTTGGCGGGCGCCGAAGCGGAGGAGGTGCGTCGGGCATTCAACAAGATGCTCGACGAACTGCAGGAAAAACAGAAGGAACTCGTCCGGACCGCGACCCTCGCCGGCGTGGGCGAACTCAGTTCCAGCATCGTGCATGAAATGCGGAATCCCCTTTCATCGATCAAAATGAACCTGCAGGCGCTCAGGCACGAATTCGAGGGCGATCCCGCCAACCGTGAGTTGGCCGCGATCGCGGAGGCGCAAGTGCGCCGGCTCGAGCATATGCTCGACGACCTGTTGCAGTACGGACGACCGATCGAGGTGCGGCCCGAGCCCGCCCTCTTCGAGGAACTCGCCAAGGCCGCGATCCTTGTGGTCGGCGAGCAGGCGCGGTCGAAGCAGGTCCGAATCGAAACGAAAGATCGGCTGTTGAAATCGCCGTTGCGCGTGGATCGAGAACAAATGTGCCGGGCCTTGACCAACCTGATCGCGAACGCGATCCAGGCCGCCCCGCCCGGCTCCACCGTGACCATCCACGCCCACAAGGAGTCGCTGTACGCCGACACCGCGATCATCGACGTCGAGGACGCGGGCCCCGGCCTGAGCAATGAGGCCATCGAGCGGGTATTCAAACCGTTCTTCACCACCAAGCAGAACGGAACGGGCCTCGGCCTGGCGAACGTCCGCAAAATCGTTGAACTGCACGGCGGAAAGGTTTCCGCCTGCAATCGAACGGAAGGCGGCGCTTGTTTTTCGATGCGCCTTCCGCTTGTGAAGGAAGGTTTCCGTGAAAATCCTGGTTATTGACGACGATACGGCGCTGTGCCGATCGATGCAGATCCATCTCGAACGGTCAGGCCACGAGGTGCATCTGGCTCATACGGCCGGTGACGGCTTAAACCGCTTCGAGACCGAACTGCCGGACCTCATGTTCGTCGATCTCAAGCTGCCCGATCGATCGGGCCTCGACGTGCTGCGGACCACGAACCAATCCGCGCATCCCTGCCTCTCGGTGATGATTACCGGCACGCAGGACATGAAAGCCACTATCGAGGCGGTCCGCCTCGGCGCATTCGACTATATCCGCAAACCGCTTGATCTCGACGCCGTCTTGCTCACCGTCGAGAAAGCCGGCCAGCAGCGGGCGCGCGCACGAAAAAGCACTCCGATCGAAGCGGCGGACGCCGACGGCCAACCGCACGAAATCGTGGGCGCCAGCCCGAACATTATCGAAGTCATCAAGCAGATTGGTCTGCTCAGCCAAAGCCGGATCCCCGTGCTGATTCTCGGCGAAAGCGGCACCGGAAAGGAACTCGTCGCCCGCGCCTTGCACGAGGCCGGCTCGCCGGGGCGGCCTTTCATCGCCCTGAACTGCAGCTCCGTCGTGAACACCCTGCTCGAAAGCGAACTGTTCGGCCACATCAAGGGAGCGTTCACCGGCGCGGACTCCGACAAGCCGGGGCGGCTCGAAATGGCGGGGGAGGGGACGATCTTTTTCGACGAAATCGGGGACATGGCGATCGAACTGCAGGCCAAATTGCTTCGCGCGATACAGGAACGCTCGTTCGAGCGCGTTGGCAGCGTGAAAAGCCAGCCGTTGCGCGCCCGTGTCATCGCCGCGACACACCGCGACCTCGAATCGATGGTGGCTTCCGGCGCGTTTCGTGAGGACCTGTATTATCGCCTCGCCGTTTCCACCATCCGCGTGCCCCCTTTGCGTGAGCGTCGCGACGACATACCTGCCCTCGCCCAACGGCTCTTGGCCCGCATCTGCCGCGACCTGCACCGCCCCATTACGTCGATTGATGCCAAAGGTGTGCAGCGCTTGCAGGCCTACGACTGGCCCGGCAACGTTCGCGAGTTGGAAAACGTACTGACCCGGGCCGCCCTTTTCACGCGCGGCGACACCATCCTCGACGAAAATATCAGCAGGTCACTCGGGAGCAGTCCCGTGCGCCGCGATACGCCGCAGGCGCCCATCAAGACGCTTCGCGAGGCCGAGCGGGAACATGTCGAGGCAGCGCTGTTCGCCACCGGATGGAACATCACCCACACGGCCACGATGCTCGATATCTCGCCCACGACCCTGCGGAAGAAAATCCACGACTACGAGTTGACTCCACCCCGGGAATTCGCATAGCGATGATTTCACTCCGCGACAATTGGGCGGGACGAAGCCCGTTTGACTTCGGTTCTCTTCACTTCGATCCGAAACCTCCGCGACGGGAGCGTGCAGGACATGATTCCACTCGATGACTGGAAACGCCGCGGACAATCGTTCGACTACGGGGGGCATTCCATTTTCTACGTCGAGGAGGGCGAAGGCGAGCCCCTCCTCTGCATCCACGGATTTCCCACGGCTTCCTGGGATTGGAACTGGATCTGGCCGGAACTGGTGAAACAGTACCGCGTCATAGCGCCCGATATGATCGGATTCGGATTTTCCGCGAAACCGCGCCATTATCCGTACTCCCTCATGGACCAAGCCACGCTCCACGAGCGGCTGCTCGAACACCTCGGCGCAGGGCATGCGTTTGTGCTCGCCCACGACTATGGCGATACCGTCGCGCAGGAGCTGCTCGCCCGCTTCGAGGAAAGGAAGAAGTCCGGCGCGGGCGGCCTGGGTATCCGTTGCGTATGTTTTCTCAACGGCGGAATCATTCCCGGCGAACACCGTCCCCGTCCCATGCAGCGGCTGCTTATCAGTCCGCTGGGGCCGTTGGTCGCGCGACTGACAAACCAGCGCCGATTCAACCGAGGTTTTTCCGAAATCTTCGGCCCCGACACGCAACCGTCTCTGGAAGAACTCGCGTGCTTTTGGCGGCTCATCGAAGCAAACGGCGGCCGGTACGTCCTTCACAAACTGATCCGATACATGCGGGAACGCGTCGAATTCAAGGACCGTTGGGTGGGCGCGTTGCAGCGCGCAAACGTTCCATTGCGATTCATAAACGGCCCTGAAGACCCGGTGTCCGGCCGGCACATGGCGGAGACGTACCGGCGAACGGTGCCAAATCCCGACGTCGTGCTCTTCGAAGGCGTCGGCCATTACCCGCAGGTCGAAGCGCCGGAGAAAACCATCAGGGCCGTGTTCGATTTCTTTGAGCGTATCTCGTAGCGCGGACTTTTCGCGCGCGGCCGCGTATAATTCCGTCAACAGAAAGGGAAGGGATGCCCTATCGCAGCCTCGCAAAACGCGTGGGCGACGCCGTCCGCCTGGCGGAGGTCGTACAGATCCTCGTACGGCATGGCTTTGCCGATATCGTGCGACGGTTGGGCATGCACGAGGGGCTGCCTGCCAAGGTGTTGCGCGGCCTTCACCTTATTGACGAGCCCATCGCCGCGCCGGATACGATCGGCGCTAGGCTGCGCGCGGCCATGACTGAACTCGGCCCTACCTACATCAAGTTCGGGCAAATCCTCAGCACGCGACCCGATATCATCAGCCCCTCCATTTGCGACGAACTCAGCCGGCTTCAGGACCGCGTCGAACCCCTTCCCTTCGATCAGATGCGGTCCGTCATCGAAGAGGACCTCGGCGGTCGAGTCGAAGTACGGTTTGCGGCATTCGACACGGAACCTGTCGCGGCCGCCTCCCTCAGCCAGGTGTACCGAGCGCGGACCCTCGACGGCCGAGACGTGGCGGTCAAGGTACAACGGCCCGGGGTTCGCCAGGTGATGGAGTCGGACCTCAGCCTGCTGAAGACAGCGGCGGAATGGGCCTCCGAACACGTCTCCGACTTCGAGTGGATGGACCCGGTGGGCATAATTGAAGAGTTCGAGCGGTCGGTCGCTCGGGAACTCGACTTCACGATCGAAGCCCGCGTGATCCAGCGGTTCCGCAAAAACTACTCAGGTGTGACGACGGTGTTCGTGCCGCGGGTCGAACCCGATCTTTCGGGACGGCGCGTCTTGACCATGGACTGGATAGACGGCGCGCGTGTGGACGCGCTCGATCAGTATCCCGCGCGCAACTGCTCGCCGCGTCAGGTCGCGATCAACGGCTGCAACGCCCTCTGTCAGCAGGTGTTCGAACACCACCTCTTCCATGCCGACCCGCACCCCGGCAATATCCTGGTCACGCGCGACAACCAGATCGCGTTTCTCGATTACGGCATGGCGGGCCACCTGGAGCCGATGGACGTCCATGCCATGGCGGACCTGTTGCGCGCCGTATTCGAGGAAAACTCGCAACGGTGCGTCCAGGCGTTGCTCTCGTTCACGACCACCGGCGATGCCGACGACCTCGCCTCACTCGAGCACGACGTGGCCCAGTACATCGCTTTCGAGGCCCAGACCGTCCTGGGCAAGGCCGACGTGGGCCGCGCCCTCGAACAAGTCACCAACCTCCTGCGCCGCCACAAACTTCAGTTGTCGCCGCGTTTCTCGATGCTGTTGAAGGCGATGGCGACCATCGAATCCACCGCCCACCTTCTCGATCCGACCCTCGATTTCGCCCAAATCATCCGCCCCTACGTCGAGAACATCGTCATGGCGCGTTTTTCCCCCCAACAACTTGCGCATGAGGGACAACAGGGGCTCGCCACCCTGCTCCGCGTCGGTCGCGAGATTCCGGGCGATGTGCAGCAATTGATACGTACGGTCCGGCGCGGCAAACTGAAAGTGCAGTTGGACCATGACGGACTGGACCACCTCTCGAATGTCACCGACCGCGCGACCAACCGGATTGCGTTCAGCGTCATCGCCGGTTCGCTGATTGTGGGATCGAGCCTGTTGATCGCCTCGGACGTCGGCGCCAAGTCAATCGGATACGGCGGCTTCACCATCGCCGGCGCGCTCGGTATTGCCTTGCTCATTTCCATCCTACGATCGAAGAATTACTGACATGACCACCGCACAACAAAGCCAACTGATGCGCGCCGCGCGCTGTGAGATTCGAACGGACGACCTCACGCGCCAACTGTACGCCACCGACGCATCCCTCTACGAGATCGTCCCGGATGCGGTGGCCTTTCCGCGCACCGCCGAAGAGACAGCGAGCGCGGTGCGCGCGGCCGGCGAGGCCGGGATCCCCGTCATCCCGCGCGGTGCGGGCACCGGCCTATCCGGGGGCGCCATCGGTCGGGGTTTGGTCATCGACTTTTCGCGCCACAACCGCGCGATTGAAGACTTCGATCGGGAACGCAGGACCGTCCGCGTGGGAGCGGGCGTCGTACTCGACCAGCTCAACGCCTTCTGCAAACCCCACGGTCTCTGGTTCGGCCCCGACGTGGCGACGAGTTCGCGCGCCACCCTCGGCGGAATGATTGCGAACAATTCTTCGGGCGCCCACGTACCGGTGTACGGGACCACGGCGGCGCACGTCCGCGCGCTCGAATTGGTGATGGCCGACGGTCGGATCGAAACGGTCGGACGCGGCTACGAGACTTTGCAGGAGCTGCACCACGCCGTGGACGACGCCATCGCGCAGCACGCGCAGGCAATCCGCGATCGCTTTCCTCACGTCCTAATGAAGCGCTGGCCGGGCTACGGACTCGATCTCTATCTGCGCGACGGACCCGACCTGACCAAGATCATCGCCGGCAGCGAAGGCACCCTGGCGATGATTGCATCCGCCGAAGTCGCCCTCTGCCCGCTGCCCGCGCAAAAAGGATTGTGCCTGATCTGTTTCCATGCGGTGACGGACGCCGCGCACGCTACGCTCGAAATGCTCGACCTGAAGCCCGCCGCGATCGAATTGATCGATGACGTGCTGTGGGAATCGACGCGCGGCCAGTTGGCGTTCCGCGAAGCCCGGGCCCTCCTCGGCCTTGACTCCGATCCCTGTAAGGCCATCCTTATCGTCGAGTTTTTCGAAGACGTCGATGAGCGAATCCACGAACTCTCCCGACGAAACCTCGGTATCCGCAAGATCATCGTGAAAGGTCCGCGCGAAATGGAACTCGTGTGGAACCTGCGCAAGGCGGGATTGTCCCTCCTCACCGGGTGCAAAGGTTCGGCAAAACCCGTGCCCGGCATCGAAGATGTCGCCGTCCCGCCGAAGCAGCTTCCCGAATACGTCGACGGACTCCTGGCGATTTTCCGCAAACTGGGATTGCAGGGATCGTTTTACGGCCATGCCGCAGCGGGCTTGTTGCACGTGCGGCCCGTGCTCGATTTGCATAAAGCCGAAGATGTCGCCCGATACCGCCTCGTCTCGGACGAGGTCTCCGCTCTCGTGAAGCAGGTCAAGGGTTCGATCTCAGCGGAACACGGAGTCGGCATCGGCCACACCGAGTACATGCCGGAACATCTCGGCGACGAGATCATGGAGCTGACCCGGGCCATCAAGTCGATCTTCGACCCGAAAAACCTCTTGAACCCGGGGAAGATCATACCGGGACCCGAGAACTACCGGATTGAAACGAACTTGCGACAAGGGGCGGACCGTTCGATACCATTTCCATTCGAGCCGACGCTGGCGTTCGCCGCCAAAGACGGATCGTTCATCGCAAACCTCGAACAGTGCAACGGTTGCGGCGGATGCCGGAAGGCCGCCCCCACCATGTGTCCCACTTTCGTGGCGACCGGCGAGGAAATCATGTCGACCCGTGGACGCGCAAACACGATTCGCGCCGTACTTGAACGCCGCATACCCCAGGACCCGCTGGAATCCGAGGCCCTGGACCAAGCGCTGAGCAACTGCCTATCGTGCAAGGCGTGTACGACCGAGTGCCCCTCGAACGTCAATATGACGCTGCTCAAGGCCGAACTCCTTCACGCGCGGATTCGCCGGCACGGCCCCTCTTGGCGCGACCACGTGATAAGCTCGCTGGATACAATCGGGCGCCTGGGTTCGATGTCGCCCCGGCTTGCCAACCTTGTACTGCGCTCATCCGTGGCGCGCAACCTTGCTGAGCGCCTGCTCGGCATGACCCCTCACCGTCCGCTGCCCGCCTACGGGCCGTTTCGATTCGATCGCTGGTTCCTTCATCATCGCGCCAAACAGCCCGCCACTCGCGGGCGCGTCCTCCTGTGGGACGACACCTTCGTGCGCTATCACGAACCCCGAATCGGCGTCGCCGCCGTGACCGTGCTCGAGGCCGCCGGGTATCAGGTCGAGTTGGTCGGCGGCAGGGCCTGTTGCGGGCGGCCCGCTTTCAGTGTCGGCATGCTCGACAAGGCGAAGCGGTTCGGCGAACACAACGTGTCGCTGCTCCGCAACGACAACGCGCCGATTATCTTTCTCGAACCGTCCTGTCACTCGATGTTCGCCGAAGACTACGGCGAACTGCACGTGGACGGGGCCGCCGATGTCGCGAAGCGTGCCGTTCTGTTCGAGCAGTACCTTTACGACCTGCTCGAACGCGAACCCGATGCCCTTCAATTCGCGGATGGCTATACCTGGGTCGCCATCCATGCCCATTGTCATGCCAAAGCCCTGACGGATACGAGCGTCATGGCCAAACTCTGTGCGCGGCTCCCCAATAGCACCGTTACCCTGTTGAACACGGGTTGCTGCGGAATGGCCGGCGCGTTCGGACAGATGGCCTCAACGTACGAGCTTTCGCTGGCTGTTGCACAGCCCTTGATCGACCAAATCAATCAACTCACCGCCGGCACGGAAGTCGTCGCTTCCGGAACCAGTTGCCGTCACCAAATCGACCACCTGACAGACGCCGCGCCAATCCACATGGCGGAACTCCTCGCGAACGCTTTGGCCAGGTAGATCCCGGGCAACAACCGCCGCAAGGGGGTCCCGAGTCCGAATTCCGGACAGATTTTTGTAGGTAATTCGGACAAACCGCCTGCCTCCTCTAGAACACGCATTCCTTGTGCAACTATTAAGTCATTATAAATACACATCTTACAAAACGACGGCATTCCCGCCAAGCTATGGCACACAAAATGCTTAGTAGGTAAATGGTAAGAGAAGGTGCAGGTTGGCAATGGTGATTCAGATGGCAAAGACAAAACACACCGACGACCGACCCTTTCTCACGGCAGACGCGGCGGCAAGTCCAGGCTTCCGGGTAAAGCAGGTGTCTTGGGTCATGCTTTTTCCCTGGAGGCGTGTGGCCATCTGGGGTGCCGCGTGGTCGGCGATTATCGGCTGCGCTGCCTATTTGATCCTGCATTTCGTTGCATGACGTACGGGAAAGTTTAAGGACCGAAACCACCCCGAAGAAGTGTGGTGATCGGAACGGCCCGCGTTCAGCCCACGCGGTCCCGTCATCCTCAGGCCCGGCCTTCGGCCGGAGCATGACCGGTCCGCACAGGGTGCCGCCTGTGCGGACCGGCATATTGATTCGTGGTGTTTCACTTCGTGTCTCGCCGGTGGTGTTTCTTGGGGACTTGTTTCGTCCGGTATTGGGGCCGCCCGGATTCAAGAGGATTCCGGGCGGTCACGTCGGGGGGGAGGGCCCTCTTCGCGAGGTAAAGTGGTATGAACGAAAGCGAGAGGTTGACCAAAATGACCGTCTGGTGCACAAGCCGGACGGAAGCCGACGAGCGGCTTGCCGACCTCTTGTTGGAGGGGTGGGCAGGGGGAGTCTGCACCTGCCAGGAATTGTGGAGAATCAACGTGGTACGCCCCTTTGGCCGGCGAACCATCGACGAGTTTGGACGGTATTACCCTTCGGAACCGAGTCAGGAGCGAGGCTTAATCAGATAGCCCGTGCTGCATCGGCGGCACGCAGCGAGTGTTCCAGGTCTAACCCGCATTTCTCACCCGTCGCTCCCGATGACGGGAGCGACGGGTGAGAAATGCGGGCTAACAACGGAGGCAAACAGCAAGGCAGGTCGGAAGCCTGCACCACTGTGTCGCGTCCCAACCTTCCCCAAGGATAATCCGCTCAGGGGCGAGCGTGGTGCGGGCTTGCGGCCTGCCTTTCTTCAAGGACCTTCGAGACACAATCAATGCCCGCCTCGCTTCCCGCTCGCCACCTCGAGCCGCTTATGCCGGGCTGCGTCAGCAAAGGTACCATCGGTCCTTTATGGCGTCCGGTTTCCCGGCGCCTGCGAACCGGGCCCGCCCTGGATCTCCGCCGCTTCACTTGCCAATTTTTCCATAAGCCCCGGGCGCAGGGCGAGTTCCTTCTCCAAATCGAGATAGACCCGCACCGCTTGCGCGTCCGACGTGACTTTGCTGCAGAACTCGTTGACGGCCTGTCCGCCCTTCTTGTGCAAGAGCATGTTGCGTATATTGTCCCGGACTTTGTCGATGGACACCTCTTCTCCCGGCACGATCTCGACCAGTTTCAGGATATGATAGCCGTATTCGCTCTCGATCGGAGCGCTGATTTCCCCGGGCTTCAACTTGTTGGCCGCCTCTATGATGAAGGGAGGGAATATGCTCGCGGGCTGCATTCCCCAGTCGCCCCCGTTGTCTTTGTGCTTCCCCTCGGACACGGCTTTCGCGACGCCCTCGAAACTCTGTCCCGCGCGGATGCGGTTGTACGCGTCCTGAATCTTCTGTTGGGCCTGTTCGTTCTTTTTGTCCCGTCTGCTTTTGTCGGCCTGCACGTAAATCTGCTTCAAATGTATCATGTCCGGTCTACGCGTCACGGACCGGTTCTGCGCGTACCACTCGTTTACTTCCTGGTCGGTGACCTTGACGCCCGCCTCCGCGATGATCTGGTCGCGCATTTTCTCGATCAACAGCGCCCGCCGCAGCTCCGCCTGCGCCTCTTCTCGGGTCGCGTTTGCGCGCTTGAGGACTTCCTCCTCGCTGAGGTTGGACTCGCCTTCTTTCGAAGTGACGCGGCGATACCCATCCATCTCCTTGGCCCAGCGCTCCTGGAACTCGGCCGTCGAAACCGTCAACTTGCGTCGCTGCGCCTCCTGATACAGCACTTCCTGCTCGACAAGCGCGCGCAGACAATTGAGAGCGATACCCAGACGGATGTCGTCTCCCACGTTCTCGCCCGGATTGAGCTGCGCCCAGCGCAACACCTCGCCCATGTAGAGGTCCTTGAACGACTGCGCGCTGATGGGGACGTTGTTGACCTGCGCCACCGGCCCGTCCGGCACGGCCTTCAGCACCAGGTCCATCAACCGCAGGTCCGGGGCTTGGGCGCACACCGGCGTCGCACAGGCCGCCACGCAGGCCAGTGCTGCAACGTATGAGATGCGGAACTTCATCACTGCATGTCTCCTGAAGTGCCTCCTGGTGGTGCGCCGTGGGCTGCCTGGGCCGTGTCCGATTCTTCGGTCGCGGGCCGGGGGCGTTTGAGTTCGGGCGCCGCAACCATCTGAATTCTCCACACCAATAGAAAGGTAAGGGCATAGGCGACGGCAAACGTGGCGATGGCGCGTACGATGAGTTCGGGAGTCGACACGTCCGCGTAAAACACGCACAGGACCGCCACCACCGTCGAGAAAAGCGCGCCGGACGACAGGGCCACCCTGTCCCGATTGAACAGCAGAATGACCCGCGCCCTACCAGCCGATCGGGCTTTAGACATGGCCATATGCTAACACAGGCGCCGCCGGTTTTTCATTCACGCGGGACGAGGCGGCATGAGATGGAATACGTTTACAATCCGCCCCTCGGTTGGGTCGTGAAGCACCCGCCCGGAACACGCCTGGCGCTTCTGCGATTTCCGGGGCGCGCCTATCCCGCCAACGGTGGCGGCCCCTGCTCGAATCGGCGGTGGCCGGTCGGGCCGATGGTGTGACGAACGACCTTGAAGCCGTTGGGCAACACTTGAACCTCAGCAAACTCGCCCAGCAGGTTTTCCCGCGGGTTGCGCCCGAAGAACGTCCCTGTGGTGACGTGTTCAAGGTTCGGGTATTTCGCGTCGCGCACGAAGCTGAACCGATGGACGTGCCCGGCAACATACAGGATGCGGTGGCCGCAGGCGCCCAAGGCCTCGCGCAGCGTCTCTGCGTTGCGCAGGCGGCGTTCGCGCGTCGTGTGGTATCCCGGCGTTTCGTCGAGCAGGGGGTAGTGTCCCGCCACGATCGAAGTCGGCCCCGCGCCTCGAACGAGTTCAGCGGTCCGCGAGACTTCTTCCGGAGTGATACGGCCTCTGGATGAGAGAAGGTTTGGGCACACCGTCGGGACCATGACAAGGGGGGTGCCTCCGGCGAGATCTCGCCGGCAGGGAAATCCCTCCGGCGGATACAGGTTCGCGAAGTGTTGTTCGAACCGTTTCTTGCGCTGCGCCTCGAACGTGTACACGTCGTGGTTGCCGGGCATGAGATGGATGCCGTATCCGCGCGATCGAAGTGCATCGACGAACGTCCGGGCCCGTTCGAACTCGCGGTCGAGCGACGTCGACGCGAAATCGCCGGTGAGCAGGAGTTGCCTGGAATCGACGTAGCCCAGAAATTCGATGTGCGCGTGCGCACGGGCCATGTCGAACGCATGGCGGCGGCGAAGGAACACGTTGAGGTTGCCGAGGGCGCGCTTGTTCAGCAGGTGCGCCGGATTCAGCGAAACGTGCCAGAAATGTAGGTCGGCGATATGAATCAGTATGTCGCGAGGCGCGTCCTCGCTCCGCGAATCGTCCGACATGAGGTTGCTCTGCCGCCTTACAGCGCCGATACGACGGACTCGACCGACGGTTGTTGCTCCGCGATCGCGTTCGTGCCGGTGAGGCGGCCATAAATCGCCATGGCGTCATTCCAACCACGGTCGCCGTGGGCGTTCAGGACAGTCAGTCGGCGCGGTGCGATTAGAGCGGCGGCCGTAGTCACGCCGCCGATCGCGCGAATGCAGGGGACGTACGGACCCTCGACCCACGCCGAGTCTTCATCCGCGGCGAACCCATTGGCGTCTACGCAAACGTTGCGGATCCCGGTGTCGATGGCCGCGGCAAATAGACACCACACTCCGGCGTCGCCAAGACCGACCACATCGACCGGTCCGCGCGCAAACCTCTCCCGCCGCGCGAGAGCGACCGCCGTCAACACGTCCTGTACGCGGTACGCGGTGTCCGACGGGAGAAACGTGTCGGGGAACTTCTTGTTCAATCTTTCGGTGCGCCTGCCCGGCGCGTGATGTTCTCCCGTCAAGAAAACGTCCGGCGCGATCACGGCGCGCCCGTCCAGCAGCAGGGCGGATACAAGCGGGCCGGGTCCGCCGTGCTCGATATCGGCCAGCGCGGCCTTGCCTTCGCCATGAACGACGACCACGGTACCTTTGAGCGCCTTCGTCAGAGGTTGGTAGACCAGCGCCGGTACGACGTCCTTGGCCCCCGGCCGCCCAAAGGTTATACGCTGCACCACGTAACCGGCGGCGGGTTCTTCGCCCACTAGGTTTACGTTGAGGCCGGCGGGGTCCGTCGGCGCGGCGCCCAAAGCGTCCATTAGGGCCGGCGCCGCCATGGCGCGAAACGCGTCCAGCCCCGCTGAATCCGCAGGAAGAATGGCATTCCATTTGTCGCGGTTGGATGCGATGAGGTGCGCGACCGTTTCCTCGAACGATGGATACCCAGCGGGCGGCGTGTCGCCGGGGAACACCTTCAGCGCCTCGATCGGCTCGGCCTTGAATGGGGGCTCTGTAAACTCCGCCCACCGATCGCCGCCCAGAATGTGCTTGCCGAAGAACCGGTACACCCCCTCACGGCTGGCTTTGTTGTAATTATGGCCGGCATCGATGTGAACGTTCTCGACCTTGTCCGCTGCGTCGTACAACGCGTAGATGCCTCGGATTGCGGGATACTCAACGCGCGGCGTGTCTCGGGTCCAATCTCCGGTAGCCGAGATCATCATCATCGGCCGCGGCGCCATCAACGCGCCGATTTCCATGTTTGACGCATTGAATCGGATCAGTGGCGCGTTCTCGCAGATGCATCCGCCCTGCATCGAATGCGAGATCATGTTCACCGGAGCGGAGACCTTCACCCGCGGGTCGATGGCGGTCAACGCGAAGGTCTGAGTGCCGCCGCCGGACGCGCCCGTGCAGTTGAGTTTGTCGGGATCGACGTAGGGAAGCGATTCGAGAAAATCAAGGGCGCGCACGCTCGACCAGAGTTGGATCGCGAAAGGGTGGATCCCCCATAGGGCTTGACGGCGCTGCTCTCCGGAATCGGGGGCGCCGCCGTGGGGCCATTGCCGGCTATCGTTGTAGCCCGCCATGTCGTAACTAAACGCGACCATCCCCATCCGCGCGAAGGTAATGCAGCGGCCGGGCACCGAGCTGTTCTCCGTGTCCTCGAAACGACCGTTCTTCCAATGGCCATGCGGGTTCGCAATGGCGGGAAACGGACCGTCGCCAAGAGGACGGTACAGATTGCCGGTGACCAAGAAACCCGGGCGCGCCTCGAAGCGCACCTTCTCGACGATGTAGTCGTCGTGCCGGGCGACTTCCTCGACAATGGCATTCAAGGGGGTCCGTTCCGGCATCGGCCACAGACCGGTGGCCACGAGCATTCGCCGGCGCAGGTCACTGGCGAACGATTCCCAGGCCGCCCGGTCGGGAAAGTGGGTCATCGCAAATCGGGTGTCGGTGTCGCGCTCGATGCGCGCGCGACCGTCCTCCGTCGGAATGGGTTCGCTGCGCACGCGGGTCGAATGCGGTACAATCGCCGGATCAAGATCGTGCCTTGTTGTGAATACGATTCCGGCGATCGCGTCCGAGTCCAGCGTCAATGCGACGCGCCCCTCGGGCAATTCGAGTTGGCCGAGTCGCCTCCACCGGTGCGTCGCCGTCTTGCTGTCACCGGGGCCGATTGGGAATTCGAACGTATGGACTCCTAACGTCAATGCGGCAGTCTCGTACGTGGCGGAGTCGGTCGCGGCGCCGGCCGGCGCGCCGTTTCGGGCCCATACCCAGACGTGATAGGTGCCTGCCGTCTCGACGGAAACGCCGTGCTCGCGCGCCTCATATGCGTCGAGATAGATCACGGTCGGAGTGTACAGCGTAGTGCCCAACACGGCCATCAACACCGGAAACATCGTGTGTTCCTTCCCTTGAAATCCGCGTGAAAGCCGCCATTCTCGCACATGCGGGCAGAGAAGTACACGTTCGGCGGGCCCGCACCTTTGCGGGTCCCGGAAGCCGGTCGAATCGTTATGCGCCGCCCGCGGTAGGCGCGGACGAGGGCCCGCCGGGCGCGGGCGGCGCGTTGTTGAGGAAAAGCACGCGCTCGAAGAATGGAAGCCGCTTGGCGCCCCGGATCATCTTGCGGGCGTTGCGCATCACGGCGTGGGGATCCATCAGATAATTGTCGATAGGGCCCTTGCCCATTCGCAAAAA
This sequence comes from Candidatus Hydrogenedentota bacterium, assembly GCA_045863315.1. Taxonomy (GTDB): domain Bacteria; phylum Hydrogenedentota; class Hydrogenedentia; order Hydrogenedentales; family SLHB01; genus JABWCD01. The sequence continues at coordinate 18,829 of BTUX01000017.1, forward strand.
CACTTGTCCAATCGGCCGGTGAAGCTTCGGCTGGATCCGGATGGCCTGCGCCAAGGCCTGTGCGCCCAGCGTGAGCAAAGGGCCCGCGCCGTAACGCGGCTGGCCGATGCCGACCACGTAGAAGTTCTTGTGCCGCTGAGGGAATATGCCCTGAATCAAATCGGGGTAACCGTCCTTCCAACGGATCACGTCGGGGTGGACGAACGGCACGCTGACGTGAAATCCCGTTGCGTACACCAGCAGGTCGACCTCGATTCTCGAGCCGTCGACAAATTCCACCGTCTTCCCATCGAGCCGCTTGATGTCCGGATGCGGGGTCACGCGCCCATGTTTCAAAAAATACAGGAGCTGCGAGTTAATCGTGGGGTGGCGCGAGAACACCGGGTGATCGGGCTCCTGGAGTCCGTAGCGAGACATCGGCCCGACGAACACGCGCAGGATCAGGCGCATCGCAAGGCCCTGCATCCACCCGCGCATCCACGGTCGCAGAAACTCGACGCTCGGAACGCCCGCGATGGTCTGCGGGAGAATCCAGATGCCGCGGCGCAGGCTGATGTGCGACTCGACTCCGAACCGCGCCGATTCCACCGCGATGTCGCAACCGCTGTTCCCGCCGCCGACGACAAGGACGCGTTTGCCTTTCAGAACCTCGGGATTCTTGTACAGTTTGGAGTGAATACACTCGCCCGTGAACTCGCCGGGATACGACGGATACCGGCAGTCCCAATGGTGGCCGTTGCAAACGACTACGCCCCCGTACACGCGTTTCTCGCCCGAGGCGAGCGTTACTTCCCATTTGTCGTCCGCGGCCGGTTCGACCCACTTCACCTCCGTGTTGAACTCGATTCGGCCCCGCAGGTCGAAATGATCGGCATATTCGCGCAGGTACTGCCGCATCTGCGCCGCGCTCGGAAAATCGGGCCAGTCCTCCGGCATGGGATAGTCCGAGTATTGGGTTGTCTTGCGCGACGATATGATGTGCACGGTCTCGTAGACGCCGTGGTACCAGTTCCCGCCGACCTCGTCGTCGGCCTCGACTTGTTCGTACGGAATGCCGTTGCGCTTCAACGCCGCCGCAACGGCCAGCCCGGAAAAGCCCGCGCCGATCACAAGATGCTTGTTCAATCGATCGCTCATGGGAAAACCTCTCGAACAAACCCTGTTACCGCTCCCCGATCCAGGGGTCGCCGACGACCCGCCGCCTACCCTTCGATCCACTCCTTGGCCCAACGCCAGAACACTCGATTGCCGGTCGGCCAGATTCGGTTGAACAGGTACGCAAACCGCGCTTCCGGCGACACGACCACGATGGTGCGTCGCCGTTCGATGGCGCGGACCAACGCCCGCGCCACTCGCTCCGGCCCGTAGTTTCGCTTGGTGTAGAAGCGTAACACGCGCGCCCGCATTTGCTCCGGGTTCTCGTAGCCCGTTATGCGGGCGCTCTCGATAATCTGGGTCCTCACCATGCCCGGACAGACGACGGACACGTCGATACCATGGGGCCTTAAGTCCTCGACCAGGCAGAGCGACATGCCGAATACGCTGAATTTCGTCGCCGTGTACGCCACGATATCCGGTGAAGGATTGAATCCAAGCATGGACGACACATTCACCACATGCCCGCCTTGTCCGCGTCTGACCATGTTAGGCACGAAAAAATGGCAGCCGTGGACCACGCCCCAAAAATTGACGCCGACAATCCAACGCCAATCTTCAAGCGACGTGGTCAGCATGCTGCCGACCACCGCGACCCCCGCATTGTTGACCAGAACGTCCACTGCGGGGACCTGCGCGTGGACCCGTTCCGCGAACAACGCCATCGCCTCGGCGCTGGATACGTCCACGCGCTCGGCCAACAGACACCTCGAAATGCGGTCGATTTCCGCCTGCACCGTTGCCAGCGAGCCGGCGTCGGTGTCGCACAGGATCAGGATCGCCCCCTGACGCGCCAGCGCCAGCGCCGTTTCACGGCCAATGCCGCTGCCCGCGCCGGTGACCAGCGCCACCTTTCCCTTTATGTCACGCACCTGGGGTCCCTCGGCCTTGCAGTACGAAGTAGCGACTACGGTAGTCGCCGGGCCTGCATCAATCAAGCGGCGCGGATTTCTCCCAATGGCGAAATGCAAACGCCCGTAACATCGACAAACCTCGGGGACATAGAATTTATCGAAAGGTCCCCGGCTTGGCCCGACTTGGCACAATGCAGGGTAACACGCCACCGCCGAACCACTCGACGAGGCCATGCTTACTTGGAGCATCCCGCTGACAGTGGTTCAGGACCGCGACAATCCGATTTCCAGGATCGATGCGACATTGCGCATAATGTCGTCTACCAATCTCTGTGCGGAGCGAATCAGGTCGAACCAAGGGGGAAGGCTGGTAATGCATTCGACTCAACGTCTCTTATGTGTCCTTGTCGCTTTCAGCGTGACGGCCTGTACGGTCCACGCGGTTCCTGAAAACGTACTTACCGGCGAACTCGTGTGTTTTCCAGGACCCTGGGCGTTCAAACTGGGCAAGGCCAGAATCATTCTGGTCGACGATCAACAGTTGGATGACCTGACCGACCCCGACAAAACGGTCGATCTGGGAATTGTTGGAAAACCGAACGAGACGACGTTGCGGGCGGTGTGCGAGCGAGCGCAGGCGGCCGGGCACCGCACGTTAAGGGTCGCATTCGACCACTTTTTCAGCCAGTACCGAAAAGAGCGCATTCAGGGCCCGCGCAAGTACATGCCCGATCAAGACGCGTTTATCGAACGAATCGCGAAGATCAGCGCGTTTGCGCAGCAATACGGCCTCGGCCTCGAACTGAGCGTCTTGAGTCCGCTTGAGGTCGGTCCGGGTTATCGCGACACGACGGGCGAGTCCGGTATGTGGCTTCACTACCGCAAGGGACGGCGCGATCCGTCCACCGGCGCGTACTCGGTGCAACTGTGGCGGCACCAACGTTGGTCAAACAACAAGGGCCCGATCGTTCTCGAAGAAGCGGGCGTGCGCGTGTTCGCGTTTGCCGAGCGCTCCCTCGGCAATACGCCGTACCTTGTCGTTGACCCGAATTCGATTGTGGAAATCACGGACACCGCGAAAGTCGAGGTCTGGAGCGGCGCACTCGAGCGCCGCGGCGATTTCGAGGCGGTGCGGGTCCGCGTCCATGGCGACGGGCGGACGGACGTCGGCCCTCTCAATCGGGTGGTCGTCGTGCAGCAATACCGCACACCGGAGATGGACTACTTCAGCCCCAATGCCTTGCCGTTCCTCAAGCAACTCGTCGACAAGTACGTCGACGCCGGCGTGAAATTGAATGCATTGTACTCGGACGAGATGCACATTCAGCAGGACTGGGGATACTACTCCCACCACGACAACGCGGAGTTCGCGCTGCGGTATGTCACGCCGAACCTCAGTCGGCGCTACGCCGAGCGGTTTGGCCCGGAGTACGCAGACCTCGCGAAGTACATGATTTACTTCGTATACGGTCAGGAAGACGCCGCAATCGATCTTACGGCCAAGCAGGGGCGCATGCACGTGTTCGGCGATACGCCGGAGGCCGTCCGCCGGACCGCCCTGTTTCGGGCCCGATACTATCGTCTCTTGCAGGACACCGTCGTCGACCTGTTCGCCGAGGCCAAACGCTATGCCGAATCGCGCATCGGGTATCGGCTTGAAGCGCGCGCGCACGCGACGTGGGCACAAAGCCCCACCGTCGACAGATGGAACACGGGCCGCCAGAACCTCCCCCGTAACCAGTACGAGTACACCTCGAATTTCGTGTGGTCCAATACCGTTCATCAGGCGGCCTCCGCGTGCTACGACTATTTCAAGTGGGGTGATTTCCTGACCGGCAACGGCAATGACCACTGCGAGGGCGGCTGGCTCGATCGCAACTACTATGGGCTGGCCATTGCCTGTTCGACCGGAATCCTCAACGAGGTTCCGTACTCGTACGGGGCGCATTGGGGCATGCCGCACGAGCTGTCCCGCCGGCGCACGTCCGTCGTCAACGTGTTCGGCGCGTCGGCCACGCCCCCCTTCGCCGCCGTCGAGAATTCGCAACACCGCGACGTGGACGTGTTGATGCTCTACCCCATCAATCTCGTCGCGGTGGACGAACGGTTCGGCAGTTGGATGAATCAATACGCATACGCCAACCTTATCACGCCCGCCAAACTACTCGAACTGGGCAAACTCGACGGCAACCGCATCTCGATTGCGGGCCGGGCGTTTACGACGCTGGCCGTCCTGTTCGAACCGTTCCCCTCGGCCGCCTTGCTTGAACTGATGCATTCCTTCGTCGCCGCAGGCGGACGTATGATCTGGTCGGGTCCCCCACCCGTATTGACCGAGGAAGGCGGCGATGCCCTCGGATCCTGGCAGACGCTCGCCGACGTAGAGTACACGCCCGCCCTCGACGAGGGCCTGATAGCGCCGGGCCGCGTAATCGCGTTCGAAGGAACGCTTTCGAGCGTACCGCCGCAAACCATTCTCACGGATTTCCTGGTGGACCGCACATACCCGGTCACGCCGCGCGAAGGCATCGCCGTGGTGGCCCGCCAGGGGGCCGACGTCGTCGGCACGCACCGCGTTCTGCCGGGCGGCGGTTCCGTGACGTTCCTGGGCTTTCGCCCGCGCGATGATCAGGCCGCGAGCCTCGGCTATGAAACACGCACGTGGTTTGAAGTCCTCGATGCGCTCGGCGCGTACCCGCCCACCGGCGTATTCCCCGGCGTAAACGACAACACCGAGTATGTCTCGCGCACCACCGACTATGTGACCTGCCGGTTTCCGAATGGCGCGATCGCCATTGCCCGGCACTTTCGAGACACCGTCGAGGACTGGCCCGGCGGGTTCGCCCGCGACGAGGAAACGGACCGAAAGTACCTCGAACGCGTCCCCCCGCCGCCGGAGACCTTGCAGCTTCGAGACTTCAAAGTCAACGGCCGCAATGTTACATACGACGGCGAGCGCGCCGTGGCATTCCGCATCAACGACGACGGCGCGCTCATTGCCTTTGCCGGAAGCCATTGTTCCGCCATTACCATTGACGGGGTGAGTACGAACTTTGCGTCGCAACCGCTGGCGGAAATGTGTTGGGCCCCCCTCGCGAACGAACAGAGGGTGCCGGGTGGCGCCGTGCTGCAAATCCTTGCCGCCGGTTCGGGCGAGGTGTGCGTGCCCTGTCCCGAAATTGCCGGCGCGGCCCGCCTATTCGCGGAAGGGCCGACGAAAGGCAGCAAAGGCAATGAAGTGCCATGCCGAATGGAAGACGGCTCGCTAAGATTCACCTTGGCACCGGAATTATCGGGCCGGTGGCTTTACGCCGTTCCGGGCCAATAGGAGGCCGCCATCCAATTGCCCAGGGGATGTCGGCCCGCTTCCCGTATGCCGGGAGGGGGGTAGCGGACCTGGATGGCGCGTCTTGCCACCGCTCCAGAATGAGGCAGTATGTCTCAATTCGAGTATGCCCGGTCCAAGCACCATTCGAGCTGTTCTCACATAATCAATGCATTTGCAATCAGTTAGAAGATTCACCCCCTCTTGGCATGAAGGATGCTCTCCTCCGGTCAATCGTACGAATACGATTCGCCGGCGACGAGGGGGACTGCTCCCTGCAGTCCGCGTTTGTCCGGCCGCAATGAATTGAGAAGGAGTGCCAAGATGAAAGAGATTTCGTTTGTTCGGCGCGCCGCGCTGGCAGCGGTAGTGGTCGGTGCGGCGGGTATCGGCGCGGTGTTCTACAACCATCAGTACGCGAGCGGTCTTGACACCTCAGGTTCGCTCGCGACCGTTCAGCAGTTGAGCGATACGTTCGCTGCCGTGGCCCAGCAAGCGGCGCCCGCCGTCGTCTTTATCGAGGTCGAAAAGGAAGTCAAAGGTTCGCCGGCCGGGTTCTTCTGGCGCGGACCTGAAGGGTTTGATCCCGGCGAGTTGTTCGGATTCCCCCTTCCCTTCGGTTTTCGCCCGCCGCGCTCACTCCCATTCGGCGACCAATTGATAACGGGTCAAGGCTCCGGCTTCGTGATTTCGCCGGACGGATATATCGTTACCAATCATCACGTCGTCGGCGACGCGGACCGAGTAAAGGTGACTTTCTCGGACGGCGAAAAACGCGACGCCAAGATCGTAGGTACCGACCAGCAGACGGACGTCGCGCTCATCAAGGTCGAGGGCGACAACCTTCCTACGATTACGTTGGGCGACTCGGACCGGATTCGGGTCGGCGAGTGGGTCCTGGCGATTGGCAACCCCTTCGGCCAGCAGAATTCCGTGACCTCCGGCATCGTTAGCGCGCGCGGACGCAGCGACGTGCGCATCGTGGACTACGCGGACTTCATTCAGACCGACGCCGCGATCAATCCCGGCAACTCCGGCGGACCGCTCATTAACATGAGCGGCGAAGTCGTCGGGGTAAACACCGCGATCATGTCGCGCAGCGGCGGCAGCGAAGGGATCGGCTTTGCGATTCCCTCGAACATGGTCAAATACATCGTGGATCAGCTCCGTACGCACGGGAGCGTCACGCGCGGTTTCCTCGGCATCGGCATCCAGAACCTCACGCCCGAGTTGGCCGCGTGGTTCAAAGCCGAGCAGAACCGGGGCGTGCTCGTGGCCGAAGTGGTCCCCGACTCGCCCGCCGAGAAGGCCGGTCTGAAAAAAGACGACGTTATCATCGAACTCGACGGCAAGCCCGTTCGTGATTCGGCCTCGTTCCGCAATCAAGTGGCCATGACCGACCCGGGCAAGGACGTCAACCTGACCATACTGCGCGACGGCGAACGCATGACCAAGCGCGTCGAGGTCGGCACGCTTGACAACGAGACTGCCGAAGCGGTTGTCCCTGCGAAGGACGACAGCCAAGGCGAACGACTGGGAATGTTGTTGGAACCGCTGACCGAGGAAACGGCCAAACGCCTCGGCTACGAGGGGCTGTCCGGCGTCGTGGTGTCTCAAGTGGCCCCGGGTTCGCCGGCGATGCGTGCCGGAATCCGCCCCGGCGCCCTGATCACTGAAGTGAATAAGAAGGAAGTGGCGAACATCCAGGAGTTCCGCGCCGCGTTGAAGGAAGGGCGTAACGGATCAACGCTGCTGCGGGTGCGCGAGGGAAATAGTTCGCGCTATGTCGCTATCGAGATCGAGTAAACAGGTTGAATAATAGTCGCGCGGCGCGGCCCCGGTTGGTGCGGGCCGCGCCGCGTGCGTTACGGGTCTCTTGGAACGGCGGGTTTGGTGCTCGCTATTCCACCGTCACACTCTTGGCGAGGTTACGGGGCTGATCCACATCGCAGCCTCGGTTGGTGGCGACGTAGTACGCAAACAACTGCAGCGGCACCGCCACCACAATCGGGCTGAACGGTTCATAACACTCGGGAACGTACAACACATCCGCGCTGTGCTTCCTGATCTGCTCGTCGCCGACCGTCGCCACGCTCAGCACTATGCCCTGCCTCGCGCGGATTTCCTGGATGTTGGATACCATCTTGTCGTACACGTCGCCCTGTGTGGCGATGCACACGACCGGCAGCTCGTTGGTGACCAAGGCGATCGGGCCGTGCTTCATTTCGCCCGCGCCGTAACCCTCGGCATGAATGTAACTGATTTCCTTCAGCTTCAACGCCCCCTCGAGCGCGCTCGGAAAGTTGTAGCTGCGGCCGAGATACAGCGCGCTCTGCGCATTCATATACTTCGGGTCTTTCGCGCAGCGGATGATGTCCTCCTGGTGGTCCAGGCACCATTGTATCTTGTCCGGTATGGCGCGCAGGTGCGCGATCATTTCGCGACCCTCTTCTTTCGTCAGCGCGCCGCGCGTCTCGCCGAGCCAAATGGTGAACAGCGCAAACGCCGTAATTTGCGAGGTGTACGCCTTGGTCGACGCCACGCCGATCTCCGGCCCCGCCTGGGTGTAGATCACGCCGTCGGATTCCCGCGCAATGCTCGAACCCACCACGTTCACGATCGACACCACCTTCGCGCCCTTCTTTTTCGCGATCCGAATCGCCTCGAGCGTATCGGCCGTTTCACCGGACTGCGTCACCGGAATCACGATGGTGTTCGGATACACAATCGGATCGCGATACCGGTATTCGGAAGCAATGTCCACCTCCACCGGCACCTTCGCGAACTTCTCGATCAGGTACTTGCCCACAAGGCCTGCGTGCCACGCCGTGCCGCACGATACGATGACGATCTTCTTCAAGTCCTTCAGTTCCTGCTCGGTCACCTTCATGTCCTGCAGCTGGACCCGGTCCGAGCCTTCGGCGACACGGCCCCGCAGCGTGTTCCGGATCACGTCCGGCTGCTGGTTGATCTCCTTCAGCATGAAGTGCGGATAGCCTTCCTTCTCCGCCGCGCTGTCGTCCCAGTCCACCGTCTTTACTTCAAGGTGCACCGGTTTTCCGTTCAGGTCTTCTATCTTGTAGCCGTCTCGGCGAATCTCGCACACCTGGCCGTTGTCGATGTAGAGGACCTTTCGCGTGTACTTCATGATCGCCGGCACGTCCGACGCGATAAACGCCTCGCCGTCGCCGAGGCCCACAATCAGCGGGCTTCCATGCCGCGCCGCCACCATCACCTCGGGATTGTCCTTGCACACCACGCCTATGGCGTACGCGCCTTCCACGTCTTGCAGGGCGCGCTTCACGGCAGCGAACAGGTCGCCCTTGTAGTACTTGCGAACCAAGTGCGCGATCGTTTCGGTGTCGGTCTGGCTGCGGAACGTTGCACCCTCTTTTTGAAGTTGCTCGCGAAGTTCCTGATAGTTCTCGATAATGCCGTTGTGCACCACCGCGATCTCCATCGCGTTGTCGAAATGCGGGTGCGAATTCACCTCACTCGGCACCCCGTGCGTCGCCCAGCGCGTATGCCCGATCCCGACCGGCGCATCCAGCGGATTCGCCGCCAGTTTTTCGTCCATTTTTACCAATTTGCCCACGCTCTTCACGCAGTCAATTGATCCGTTCTTAATCACGGCCACGCCCGCGGAATCGTAGCCCCGGTATTCAAGCCGGTGCAGACCCGACATGATGACGTCCACGGCGTTCTTCTTGCCGATGTACCCCACTATTCCACACATGCGATAGTTCTCCCTTCCCCTACTCGATTGATCCGGGCCTTAATGTCCGACGTACCGGAGGATCACGAATCCTCCCAGTAACAGCACGACGAACGCGACCGTCAACAGGTTAAACCGCTTTTCGATGAACCCGTGAATCGGCTCGCCGTAGCGGTGCAACAAATACGACACGATGAAAAATCTCGCCGCGCGCCCCACACATGAGGCGATCGCAAACATGACCACGTTGATCCCGAATACGCCCGCGCTCACCGTGATTACCTTGTACGGGATCGGCGTGAACGCGGCGATGAACACGATCCAGAAGTTCCACTGCTCATACAAGCCGCGGACCCGTTCAAACTGGGCCTCCGTGAACCCCGGCACGTAGGAGAAAAACAACTGGTCCACGAGGTGCCACAGGCCCCAGCCAATGGCGTATCCGACCAGCCCTCCGAGCAACGACGCCACCGTGCACAGCATTGCGAACCGGAACCACTTCTCCCGGTTCCCGAGGCACAAGGCGATCAGCAACACATCCGGCGGGACCGGAAAGAAACTCGACTCGGCGAACGCGAGCACAAACAGCGCCGCCCCGCCGTAGGGCGTGTCCGCCCAACTCAGGACCCAATCGTACAGCCGCTTAACATGGCGCATCGGCATCGTGCATCGGCCTCATAAGGTCCAACTGCGGAGCGTTTCCAACTCCGCGTGGTTGGTGAGGTCGCGGTGCAACGGCGTCACGCTCACCATGTTCTTTTCGATCGCTTCGAAGTCCGTGCCGGGTTCCGCCACGTGACTGGGCTCGGCGCCGCCGATCCAATAGTAATGGCGCCCGCGCGGATCTTCGCGCTGGATGATCTCGTCCTGGTAATGCCGCCGCCCCATGCGCGTTACGGCAAACCCGTTCAACCGGTCGAACGGCGTGTCCGGCACATTCACGTTCAACATCGTGTCCGGGGGCAGGCCGCTTTCGATGACACGCTGCGCGATTATCCGCGCCACCTCGCCCGCCGTCTCCATATGCTTCGGAACATAGGCCACATCGGAAACCGCGATGGACCGAATGCCCAGCATCATGCCCTCGAACGCCCCGGCCACCGTGCCCGAATACGTGACGTCGTCGCCAAGGTTTGCGCCCGGATTGATTCCCGAAACCACTAGGTCCGGCTTCATTCGAAGCAACGCCCGGACCGCCAGCATGACGCAGTCCGTCGGCGTGCCGTCGACCATGAACCAACGGTCTTTCAGCGGTTGGACCCGTAACGGCCGGTGCAACGAGACTCCGTGCCCGACGGCGCTCTGCTGCCGATCCGGCGCATAGACCCAAACATCTCCGAGCGGTTCCAAGGCCTGCGCCAAAATGGCCAGCCCGGGTGCTTGTATGCCATCGTCATTTGTGACAAGAATTTGCGGCTTTGCCATGGAGTTTCCGGGCCGCGGGGGTCGTTGGGGACGCGTCACGCTGACACAACCCCGCGTCACACGCAGGCGGCCGAGTTTGTATCACACAAAGGCCTCGAGTTTCAAAATTTGAGATGATCTGACATGATCCGTACTCCTGTCGCAGGCCCCTCTGAGCGGGGGCGTCTAGCCCGCATTTCTCACCAGTCGCTCC
>BTUX01000018.1:0-29331 GCA_045863315.1 Candidatus Hydrogenedentota bacterium
CTGCTCGAGGCGATGCAGGAGCACACTGTTACGGCGGCAGGCAGGACTTATCACCTCGAACCGCCGTTTTTTGTGCTGGCTACCCAAAACCCGATCGAACACGAGGGCACGTACCCCCTGCCCGAGGCCCAGTTGGATCGGTTCATGTTTTGCATCAATATCGGGTATCCGCGGCGGGACGAGGAAATCGCGATAGTCAGCGAAACGACGACCACTGAGGCCCAGCCTGTTCAGACCGTCTTTTCAAAGGAAGACGTCATGCGGTTTCAGGCGCTCGTACGACGCGTGCCCGTGTCGACGCATGTCCTCGAGTACGCGGTGGATTTGGCCCGGGCCACCCGGCCCGCCGTGCAGGGCGCCGACGCGTTCGTCACCGAATACGTGGAATGGGGCGCGGGGCCCCGCGCGTCGCAGTACCTCATACTCGGCGCGAAGACCATGGCGCTGCTGAAAGGCATTCCCTCGCCCTCGTGCGATGAAGTGCGTGAAGTGGCACGGCCCGTTCTCGAACATCGCATTATCCCGAATTACAAGGCCGCGGGTGAAAGCATCACTTCGGCCCACATCATCGAGCGGCTGTTGAAAATCGTCAAGGAACCCGACTACCGAGGCAGATGACCCCTATGGATCACACCGTGTCCATAGGTCGAGCAAGACGCGGACGGGGCGGCCCGCCCCCCTTGCCCGGCGAGTTCGCGCCGCTGCGGGCGGGGTCATGGAAATATCTCAGCCCCGCCGATCTAAAGGGGCTCAAGAACCTGCTGTTTGCCGCGCGCGTTATCGTCGAGGGGGCCTATGCGGGCCGGCACCGTTCCCCCTATAAGGGTTCAGCCGCCGAGTTCGTCGATTATCGCGAGTATTACCCGGGAGACGAACTGCGCAGTGTCGACTGGAAAGCGTACGCGCGGACCGACCGCTATTTCGTCAAACTGTTCGAGCGCGAAACGGACATGAACTGTCAGATGCTCATCGACCACAGCGCGTCGATGGCATACGGCGGCAAGGAATTCGACGCGTTCTTTCCCACGCGGGAACTCTCGAAGCTCGAGTACGCGTCGTACCTAGCGGCCGCCCTTGCGTTCCTGTTGGTGAAGCAGGGCGACCGCGTGGGCATGACGCTGTTCGACGACAAGGTCAATGCGCATGTACCTGCCGGGAGCACCTTCCCTCATCTGTACAGTTTGCTCAACGTGCTTGAAGGCACACGGCCCGGCCGGCGCACTTCCGTTGCGAAGGCGCTTCACGACACCTTTACCCTGCAGAAACGGCGCGGGCTGCTCGTCGTCATCTCGGATTTTCTGGACGACCCCGCCGAGGTCTTTCGCGCGCTCGACATGTATCGTCACCGGCGTTTCGAAATTCTACTCTACCATGTGTTGCACCGGTACGAAGTCGGCCTGCCCCCGATCGAAAACGTCGATTTTATCGACGCCGAATCGGGCGAAGCGTTGACCGTGCGGCCTGCCGACATTGCAACGGGCTACGAACGCGAACTGCGCCGGTTTATCAACACGATGTCGTCGAACGCCAAGGCCCGGGCCATCGATTACGTGTTCCTCGACACCTCGACGCCGTATCCTGTCGCCTTGCAGAAGTATCTGCTGTTCCGGAGCGCGCTGTAGCCGTGGGCGGATGGGACGTGGCCTTCACAAATCCCGCGTTGTGGGCGGGCAGCCTCGCCTTGTTCGCCCCGTATCTTGTCCATTTGCTCACGCGACGCACGCCCCGCCGCATCGTCTTTCCCACCGTCCGTTTTCTCAAGCGGGCCGAAGCGAATCAATCCGCGTTGTACCGCATGCGAGACTGGTTGCTGCTGGCGGTCCGGACGGCATGCGTGCTGCTCTTGCTGGCCGCGTTCTTAAAACCCGTACTGCGCGCGAGCGCAATGGAAGAGGACGTGAAGGAGACGGGCGCATCCATCCTTATCGTGGACGCCTCGCTGAGCATGGCGTACACGGGGACCGGCTTTGCGCCCTTCGGCCGGGCCCAAATGGCAGTCGAACGGGTGCTCGACCGTTTGAAATCCGGCGAGGCCGCCAACGTCATTCTGGCCCGCGCCTTCCCCATCGCGTCGTTCGACACGCCGGCGGACAATCCCCAGCCGTTGAAACGTGACGTGCGCGACGCAAAGGCTTCCCTGGAACGCGCCGATATCGACGCCGCGATCGCGGAAGCCGTCAGACAGATGGAGGGATTTACGGGCCGGCCCCGTTCGATTTATTTCATCTCGGATTTTCAACGCACGAACTGGGCCGCCGCAAAGTTTGCCTCGATTCCCGACGATGTGAAACTCATCTTCGTGCCGGTCCATGAGCAGGCGCCCTCCAACCTCGCGGTCACAAACATTGCGATCCGCCCACGCGCGCCAGTAGCGCACGAAGAGACCGAAATCGTATGCAAGGTCGCCAATTATGGAGATGCGCCGGTTAAGTCGACGGCGGTGCTCGAGTTGGAGGAGATCGCCGGCGCTACCCCGGCGCCCGATCGCGGTGCGAGAATGGAGCGCGCCGTCTCTCTCGGGCCGCGTGAAACGGCTTCGATATCGTTCCGGCTGCGGCCTCGACACAGCGGATCGTTCCGGGGCGTGCTTCGTTGCGGCGAGGACGGGCTGCCCTACGACAATGCGCGTTACTTCACGCTCAACGTTTCGGAGCGAATCGAAGTCTTGCTGGTGTCGGACGAACCGCCAAACGCCCAAAGCGCAGCGCGATTTCTACAGAATGCCTTGGAGCCGTATTCCTTCTCGAGAGGTTCGGGCGATGCGTCGTTCAGCGCCATTCGGACCACGCTCGTGCGTTCCACGGGGATCAACCTCTCTTCCCAACAGCCGCAAGTCATCGTGGCCGCCAAGGTCGGGGCGTGGACGGAACGAACCGCGCAAGAGTTGGCGGCCTATCTCGCGCAAGGCGGCGCAGTCGTCTACTTCCTTTCAAGTGTCGTGGACAAAGCGAACCTGATGGCGCTCGCTTCCGCTTCCAAGGGGGCGTTCACTGCGCCTTTCACACTGGGCGATGTCATCGATTTCCGCGCGAGCGATCCCGGTTTTGCCGTTTTCGCAGAAGCGAACTTCGATGAACCCATGTTGCGCCGGTTCCGGGAATCGGGCGAAATCAGCGCAATCCGGTTTATGCAGTACCTCGCCACCGAACGCAACCGCGGCCAAGGCCGGGTCCTGATCCGATACGGCGACGGGAACATCGCCATGGCACAGGCGCCGGTCGACCTCGGAACATTGCTGTTGTGTAATTTCTCCGTGGCGCGCGGATCCAGCGATCTCGCGCAGCGCACCATCTTTGTCCCTCTGGTCCACGAAATCGTGAAAGGCTTGCGGCCCCGCGAGGGCGCTGTCGCAGAGTATATCGTGGGCGATCCGGCCTCCGGTGCGTTTGCGCTGCCCTACGCGGGAGCCGATGTCCGCTTCGTATCTCCTTCCGGCGAGGCCATCAGTGCGACGACCGACTTGCAGGGAGAAAAAACGGCGGTGAGGTTCTCCTCGACTGAGGAAGTCGGATTCTATCGCATAATGACCGAAGAGAGGGAAGCCGGCGCAATCGCGGTCAACGTCGACCCGCGCGAGAGCGACTTCGAGTTCATCGGAGTCGCGCAATTGGAGGAGCTTGCCGCGGCTCCGGCGCGAAAGTTGGCCCATGCCTCGGGGAACGAAACAGGAGCCATCGCAAGGTTGCTCGATGGCATTCCCGTCTGGCATTACCTCCTGTTTGCCGCGCTGTGCCTGCTTGGAGTGGAGCAGGCATTGCTGTATGCATTGAGAAGGTGATCCATTGTTTGAAGGATTGACTTGGCATCCTCCAATGCCTGCCTCGGCCATCGCCGGCCTCGGTGTGTGCACGGCGATCCTCGTGCTCGCATCCTACGCGCGCGCCGGCGTACGAGGAGTCCGGCGCGCCGCCCTCGCCGGCTTGCGTCTCCTCGCCGTCGCCGGACTGGTGCTGGTGCTGCTTCGGCCCATGAAAGCGGAACCCGTGGAGCGGCCGGGCGAACGCCCCCTGTTTACAGTCCTCGTCGACATGTCTGCGAGCATGAAGACCCGCGACGTTGGCGATCGGACGCGGCAGGCTGCCGTCCGTGAAGCGCTGACGCAGGGACAACGCTCGTTCCTTCGCGAACTCAGCGAGCGGTACGACCTGCGCTTCGCCACGTTCTCGAAACTGACCGAACCTACAACCCTGGAAGCACTGATCGGGGCCGGCGAGCCGACAGGCATCGTAACGGATCTGTCCACCGCCCTCCTCGATGCCACCCACGCCCCGCCGGGACGGCGTATCGCGGGCGTGCTGCTCGTGTCGGATGGACGTGACAACAGCGGCCGTGACGTAGCCGAAGCGGCCCAGTACTTGAAGCGGGAGAACGTTCCCGTATGGACGGTCCCCATCGGAAGCGAAACGCAGGCGAAGGACCTGTTCGCCACCGCGCGACTGAAGCAGAAGTTCCTCACCGTCGACCAACCCGGGACCCTCACCGCCTTGGTGTCGCATTCCGGCCTGGCGAACCAATATGCCAAGGTGGCGTTGTTCCGCGAAGAAGAACCGGTCGGCACCCAACAAGTCCTGCTTGACGCGCGCGGGGCCGTAGTTGACTTCGAAATTAACGAGCCGCATAAGGGGGTGTTCCGCTACCGTGTGGAAGTCGATCCGCTGCCCGGCGAATCGGACACCGCCAACAACAAGAGGTCTGTCTTTGTGCGCGCAGTGGACGAGAAGACCCGGGTCCTCTTTGTCGAGGCCCAGCCGTATTGGGACAGCAAGTTTCTCCTGCGCGCGCTGCAATCGGATCCCCACATCGAGGTAACGTCGGTCTTTCAAATGAATCCGGACAAAGTCTTGACCATCGCCGAGAGAACTACGGCGGACCCGCTCCTGAAAGCCGCCGTGACACAAGGTGTCTCGCTGCCGCGGACCCGGGAGGAATTGTTCCGGTTCGATTGCATCGTGTTCGGCAGAAACGCCGATACGGTCTTTGCGTCAGAACAACTCGCGCTCGTGCGGGACTTCGTCGTTCATCGAGGTGGCAGCGTGGTGTTTTCCCGGGGACGGGCCTACGGATTTGACAGCGAGGCCCTGATGGCGCTCGAACCCATCGTATGGGATCGCGAGTTTGTCCGCGGCGCCCGTTTCGAACTGACGCCCGAAGGCAGGACCAGCCCGCTGTTCTCGTTCGGCAAAGAGGTTCCTTCTGACGTCGTTGTCCGAGAACTGCCCGAAATGGTCAGTGTGACGAAGGTCTCCCGCGAAAAGTCGCTTTCCGTCATCCTTGCCCGCAGCGTCGACGACACAGGCGACAAGGAGATGGCCACCATCGCGTACCAGCGCTACGGCAAAGGCAAGGTCATGACGATTGGCGCTACGGGGCTCTGGCGTTGGGCCTTGATGCCGCCCAACCTCGCGGCCTACGACGATGTTTACGCCCGCTTCTGGGGACAAATGATCCGCTGGCTCGTGGCAGAATCGGACTTCCTTCCGGGCCAGGAAGTCTCGTTTCAGACCGACGAGTACGCGTACAACCTGGGCGACACGGCCCGATTCACCGTCCGCACCAAATTCATGGACGAAAAAGAGTTCCAGCCGCTAGCCGTCGTGACGACGCCCAGCGGAAAAACGATCACGCTTCAACTGGAGCCCGAGGCGGGAATCGCGGGGTTGTATTCCAGCCGCTACCTGCCCGAGGAGGAAGGCGAATACCTCGCGGTGATGCGTGACGCCGCTCGGCCGACTGACATCACAGCCCCCGCCGCGGTCGAGGCCGTGCGTTTTACGGCCTACGCGGACAGCGTCGAAAACCGCTTTGTCGCGGCGGACACCGCCTTGATGAAACAGATCGCGTCGATTACCGGCGGCGAATCATTGAATCTGGATCGACTCGCGTCGTTGCCAAGCAATGTCGCGGAATTCGAGCAACGGTCGACCCCCAAGTCCGAACCCACCGACGCGTGGGACACGCTGATGGTGTTTGCCATCATCACGGGATTCCTTGCGGCGGAATGGTTCGCTCGTAGGAGGACCGGTCTTGTGTGATAGAGTAATCGCAAGGCAATCGCCTTCGGCGGACACGGTGTTGAAATGACGACGCAGACCCTCACCGTCGCGCAGTCCGTTAAACGATTCGCGGCATCCCATCGGCGCCTCGTCTGGGCGTTGTCCTTCGTCCGCGCCGGATGGGCGGCGGCGGGGTGCGCGCTCGCCCTCGTTTACGCCGATCTGCTGTTCCAATTCGGCGATAGCGTCCGGTTGACGCTTGTGCTCGGTACGCTTGGCGCGCTCGTCGCTATCGCGGCTGCGACGCGACGCGCCCATGTTCGAGCACAATCGGAAACCCGAATGGTGGCGCGGCTCGTCGAGCAGGGCCTACCCGATCTGCACAACGACTTAATCAATGCCATCGAGTTCCAAGAGGCGCTTGCGACCGGCGTGAGGCCCGAGATATCGAGCGAACTCATGGGGCGCGAGATCGCTCTTGCCTCCGCGAAG
This sequence comes from Candidatus Hydrogenedentota bacterium, assembly GCA_045863315.1. Taxonomy (GTDB): domain Bacteria; phylum Hydrogenedentota; class Hydrogenedentia; order Hydrogenedentales; family SLHB01; genus JABWCD01. The sequence goes on from BTUX01000018.1 coordinate 6,486, forward strand.
GCGACGTCGATCGGGCGGGTTGATACCCTCAGGCCGCCATCCCTGCGTGCCGAGATGCGCTTTTTGGCCGGAGGCATGGCCGCGCTCGCGGCGTGCGGCTTCGTATTCTCCGATATCTTTGGAGCCATCGTTCCCCGGTACCTCGATCCCTATGGCGATCACCCCCCGTACAGCCCGACGCACCTGAACGTCGAACCGGCAGGAGCGACCATCGATTACGGGTCAAGCCTCGTTGTCCACACTATGGTTGAGGGCCGGCGTCCCGACGAAATTGTGCTGGTATTAGAGGACGCGGCGCAAAACGCGCTGGGCGAACTCCCCATGCTCCAAAGCCCGGACGGGGCCTTTATCCAGACCTTGGAAAACGTACGGGAAGACCTCATGTACTACGCCAGGTTCGACGGCGGGCGCAGCAAACGATATCCATTGACGATTGGGAAAACGCCCCGCATCGGATCGGTCACCATAACGTATACCTATCCCGGCTACACCCGCCTGCCCTCGCAAACACGCCTGTCGACCCGTGACTTGGCAATCAAGGCGTACGCCGGCACACGGATCGATCTCGCCGTGGTGTCAAACCGTCCACTGGCAGGAGGACCGGTCTTCATCGGCGACAAACGATTTGACTTCGCGATCGGCGCGAGCGACCACTCGGTGTCGACGGGGTTCACCGTCACGGAGTCCAGCACGGTCTCCGCCCGAGTCGTGGACATCGAAGGCTTTGAAAGCAGGGACGAGATTAAAGGGACCATCGAAGTCATACCCGACGAGAAGCCGTCGATTTCCATCGTATCGCCGGGCCGGTACGCCATGGCGATACCGGACGCGACGGTCCCAATCGTTCTAGAGGCCCGCGACGATCTCGGAGTCGCCGCGATCACGCTGTTTCGCGGCCATAACGGCTCCGCCGACATACCCAAGGGCCTATTCACCAGCGCCGGCGGAGAGGTACAGGTCCGTGTTACGGAGGTTTTGGATTTGGCCGATCTCGGCGTTCGTCCCGGAGACGTAATCGACTATTATGCTACGGCCACCGACACCCGACCCGATTCCCCCCAGACAACCGCGACCGACGGGTTCCAGATCTCGATCATTTCCGAAGAGCAATTCCGGCAGATCATGCAACAGGAGACGACCGCCTCGGACCTGAAGGACAAGTACGACACCATCCGAGAGCAGATCGAGTCGCTCACTGCGGAACAGCAACGGATTCTGGAACAGACTCAGGATTTGGCACAACGACTGGCGCGGGGTGGTCTACGGTCGGACTCCGATACGGAGCAACTCCGGCAGCTTTCACAACAGCAGGCCGAGATTGGCGATCAGGTGCGGGCCCTCATGGATAGTCTGCGCAAGCAGGCGCAGTCGCCGCCCGTGTTCGATATTGAGAAGGAATACAAGCAGTCGCTGCAACAAATGGCCGACCGACTCGAGCGGGCGCGCGAACTGATGGGGGAGAGCGGCCAGAAAATGGATCAGGCTGGGGAGGCGACAGCGGGCCCCGAATCCGCCCGGCATATGGCCGATGCAGCGCAACGGCAACAGCAGGCCCTCGAACAACTGGGCCGGAATCTGCAGCAGTTCAACGAGCAGATCGCTCAGGCGAACGAAGCGCTCGAACGGGCATACAAACTGATGCAGGACGTGGAGACGTTTAAGGCAATTTACCAGGCCCAATCCGCGCTCGAGCGTCAGGCGCGCTCGTACATGGAGGTGGATTCCCCAACGCTCGACGAACGCGTCCGAATGAAGGAACTGTCCGAGGCCCAGGGTGAATTGCGTGATGCCTTGCTCGACATGCGCGACGCATTCATGGAGCACGCGGCGGAAATCGAGGCCGAGTTGCAGGAAGCAGCCGACGACGCGCGGGCAATTGCGGAGGAACTCGACGCGCGTCGCGTCGCAGCTCTGATGGGTCAGGCGCAGACCGAATGGTCCGGCGGCGATGGTGCTCAGGGTCACGCCAAGGCGGACGAAGCCAGGTCCCAGCTCGAGGACATGATCGATTTTGCACAACAGGCCTCGGGTTCCGCCAGCCAGGGCGCCATGCGCCTGAGGATTACGATGGGTCTCAATCCCGGCGACACCATGTCTCAATTGGGCGCAGGTTTGCGACCGGGCTTCACACCCGGGCAAATGCCCGGCGCAAGCGGCCAGGGCGCCGGGGGAATGGCGGGAAGTAACATGGCGTTTGACGTGTTCGGATCGGACATGCAGGGCGATACGATCGACCAGCCAGGCGCTGTCGCCTCGCGTCGCCGGCACCACAGCCAGAGCGCGCCTGCCGCCTCTGAACCCCTCGCTGGGAGTTTCGAGGAGCTTCCGGAGTATAGTGATCGGAGCGTCACAATCGAGGCCCAGTCCGGCGAGCGGTTCATCGAGGATTACCGTGGACTGATCGAGGCCTATTTCAGGCGCATGGCCGAGGAAGAGTAATGAGCAGTCGACCCAGATTGGCGGCGGTATGGCGGGGCAGGGCAGCCTTGGCGGCGCTCCTTGCCATCACTCCATTCGTCCATCCCCCGGGGCGTTCCGCCAAGGCCGCCACCTCGCGCATGGATGCGGTGCAGTGCGCGAACTTGATCTACGCCGGTTCAAAAAGTTCGGTCTGTTTCAGCGACAAATTCCTCGACTCGCTGCGCGAAGTCACACACATCGAAACGGACACCGGGTTCACCGCGGTCAAACTCTCGACCGAGGATGCCTTCAATTTTCCGTTTGCCATCATGACCGGCGAAGGAAGTTTCACGCTGTTCGAGGACGAGCGACGGCACCTGAAATCGTATCTGACTCGAGGCGGGTTTCTGCTGGCGTCCGCCGGCTGTTCCTCGCCCGAGTGGGACCGATCGTTTCGGCGCGAATTCGCCGCCATTTTTCCAGGTGAGGAATTGAAAAAGATACCGATGGAGCATCCCATATTCCAGACCGTCTACGATATCAAGCGGATCAATCTCAAGAACGGAGGAACGACGCTGCTCGAAGGATACGAGATCGCGGGCAAAATCGTCCTCATCTACTCATCGGAGGGATTGAACGATACCGGCAGCGTTCAAGGATGCTGCTGTTGCGGCGGCAACGAGATAAGGAATTCGAAGGACATCAATGCGAATATACTCGCGTACGCGCTGACGCATTAGCGCAGGTCCGGGGGCGATCCGGCAGCGTCGGAGGGGCAGCCCCGCGGGAACGCAGGAGATGCAGGAATCGTGACGGTCTTGCCGGCGTCGCACGAGACCGGACGGCCTGCGTGGATGAGTGAACATTCGGGACGGGCGATCACTTGGGCCGTCCCGACACGAAGTCGATAAGGACGCGGAGTCAACAATGGCGAGACGGACCACCATAGCGTGCCTAATCCTGGTCTTGCTGGCGCTTACGATGGGCGTCGTGTACGCCGTGCGCACCCGAGAAGGGCATGTCTCACCGCGCGTCCAGGTGGCGCCACCCGACCACCTGACCATCCTGTACACGTGCGATACGCGCGGGCATATCAACCCCTGCAATTGCACCGCCGGCGTCGCGGGCGGGCTGGCGCGACGAAAGGTGTTCATCGAGGAGCAGGCAGCGCCGTCGGCGCTGCTGGTCGACGCGGGCAACGTCACCGCGGGCGGGCGCGCGTGGGAACTGCTCGAATTCGAATACCTCCTTCGCGGCTACGAGCTAATCGGATACGATGCCGTGAATATCGGCCGGCGCGAGGCGGGTGTTGCGGCGGACTCGCTGCGCGCGATGCGCCGCCAGTTCCCGTTCCTAATCTCCGCCAACGTGCAATCGACCCAAGGCGAACCCTTGTTCGATCCCTGGGTCATCGTCACTGCACCCGGGGGGTATCGAGTCGGGATTATCGGTATCCTCGACGACTCCGTTCCGCCCGACGAACTCGGGGCCGGCGTCCGCGTCGCTCCTCCGGGGGAGACCTTGTCACGGATGTTGCCCGATCTGCGCAAACAGGTCGATTTCGTCGTGCTCCTCGCCTTTGCCAATGAAAAGACCATGAAGGCGCTCGCCGAGCGGTATTACGAAATTGACGTGATCATCGGCGGGGACGTCGCACAACCCGCGATGGAACCGTTGCAGGTCAACAAGTCCTTCATCACGTACGTCACGGACAAGGGAAAGTCCATCGGCCGGCTTGATCTTGCTTTCATAGACGGCGAGAAGGTGGTGGAGAGCAATGACATCACGATGCTCCTCGAAGACACGTCCGACGAGTCGATGGCCGCCCTCGTTGCCGAACTGCGTCGTCGGCAGGTCGAAAACAACTACCCGACCGAGAAAGAAGACGAGGAAGGGTTGACGCGAATATCCGGAGGGGCGTGAGGCTGATCATGCGAAGAACCGTCTCGTTCGCCGCGATTATGCTTGTCGGTCCGTGCCTCGCCGAGACGCCGGGGCGCTCGGTGCGCGTTGCGTGGGAGACCGATTACGAACAGGGAATGAAGACGGCGAAAGCCGAGAACAGGCCGGTACTCATCGGCTTTGGCGCCGAATGGTGCGGCTGGTGCAAGAAACAGGACGAGGAAGTGTTTACAGACGCCGATGTCGCGAAGGCACTCGCCGAATTCGTGTGCATCAAGGTTGACGTGGATCGCAATCTCGGTATCGCGATGGCGTACCACGTCCGCAGCCTCCCCCGGCAGATCGTCGTCAATGTTCATGGTCAAATCGTCGGGGATCAGACGGGCTTCCTTCCTGTCGACGCGTTCCTGGAATTCCTGCGGGGTATCGGCGGGGACCTCCGACGGAAAACCGACGGCGAAATGGTCCCCGACGTGACACCGGCGAATCAGAAAAACGCGCGTGAACCTTCGACGATTGACATAGACTTTGAGTCGACCGAGACGGCGCGTCTCGTCGACCTCGTCGGCGATCCCGATCCCGCTGTGCGCGAACGTGTCGGTTCAGCGTTAACACACCGGACCGATGCCGCCGCGCTTCTGGTTCGCGCATTGGGTGACGACTATCTCGGGACGCGCATCGCGGCCTTGTCCCTGCTCCAGAAAATGGGCGCGCCCAACCTGTCCTTCGATCCGTGGGCGACCAGCGAACGGCGAATAGCCGACCTTGACAATTGGCGGGCGTGGGTAGGACAGCACGAATTATCTGCCGAGGCTGGAGCGCAACCCTCGCCCTAAGCCCATTCCTCTTTCGTCTCTCCGAAAATCACCGGGGCGTGGAGCGGGTCGTCTAGGTGCTGGGTGTAATAGGATGATTCCGCAACGGACGTTTGATCGGTGCGCAGGTGCAGCGCAAAACTCCGCCTCGGATACGACTCCAGATTGGGGCCGCTGGCGTGGAACGTCAAGCAATGATGAAAACTCACCTCGCCCGGGTGCAACGTCATCGTAACCTCACGCCACTCGCCCCCCGACGGGACCCGGATGCTCCGCCGATGCGTCTCATGATTGATCTCGAAGAAATCGCCGCCTTCGCACAGCCCCCATCGGTGGGAACCCGGCACAAACCGAATCGGGCCGGCGTTCTCCGTCACGTCGCTCAGCGCCACCCATGCGGTCAGCAGGCCTTCCGTCCCGTGCCAATACGGCCAATACATCTTGTCCTGGTGCCAACCGACGTGCCCGACCGTCCGGCCGCCGGTCGGCTTTACGAGTAATTGGACCGCGAAGATTTGCACCATCCGCGCTCCCGTCAACGCCGCGGCCCAGCGCCCTATCGCCGGTGACGCGATGAACTCGTGAATGGCCCGGTCGCACAGATGCGGCTGATCCACTTTTCGAATCTTGTCCGGTTCATCGTCTTTGGAAAAGTGCACCGCATGGGGCGGCACGCCCGTTTCGTACTCCCCGGCTATGACCGCGTCCATCCGCGGGATGACCCGCTGAATCTGCTCGTGAGTGAACAGCTGCGGTGTGGCGCAAAAACCGTCGCGGCTGAATCGAAGCAGGGCCTCTTCTGCGGCCAACAGTCGCGCCGTATCCTTCGACTGCATGATTCCCTTTCTTCACATGCTTACTGGCCGCCCTCGGCAGGCCCGCGTCTCCCCCGTCTCTCCGCTCGAGGCAGTCCGAACGCGCTCACTGCAAATAAGCCCCGCAGGGCCGAATCGCTCCTGCACGCGGCATTAGACGCAAGCATCACCAGCCGCACGGACCGCCTGGATATTTTCACCTCGTCAGCCGAGGCAAAGCAGGGGTTCCTGCGGATTCGTTGAAGCGTCAATATAGCCATCCCGATGGCCCACAAGCAAAAACGGCGAATGCCCGGTTCTTCCTTCGGGATGAGCAGCGTATACTCCAACGCGTTCTCGAGGTGACGTCGGGCGATGCCGACCAATTCAATTAGCCCGTCCCGGTATCCAAGATGCGCAGGCCGCGTTCCCAGCTCGCGCAGGTCAAATCCATGCGCCGCGAACACACTCCGCGGCAGCCAGCACACGCCCCGGCCCTTGTCGTCCCAGATGTCTTTCAAGATATTGGTCATTTGCAGGCCTTGGCCGAACGACACCGCGAGCCTCATCAAATCCTCGCGCCGGCGCGCGATTTGCTCCGAGTGCGCGCAGAACAATTCGCACAACATCTCCCCGACAACCCCCGCGACGTGATAGCAATACGCGTCGAGATGGGCTAAATCCACAAGCCCATCCTGAAAATTCCCTTCCTGAAACTCCTCCATGCCCCCGGCCATAATACGGACGCATCGCGCCAATGCGGCACGTTCTTCAGGACGAAAACTTCGCGTCAGACGAACCACGCGCGGCGTGTGGGCCACGAGGTCCCGCTCCGCTTCAAGGGTGCCGCGAGTCAACAACCGCGAGAGTTCGCGCGCAAATTCGACCGGTTCGACATCTCCCTGGACGATTCGAGCGAACTCATCGCAGAACCGGCGTTTCTCGTCCAGGGACAGCGTCGGGGAATCCTCGATCGTGTCCGCAATGCGGCAGAGCAGATACGCGTTCCCAACCACCACGCGGAGCCGCTCGGGCAGTTGCGGGATCGTCAGCGCGAATGTCCTCGAAACCCCCGCCAGAATCGCCTCTTGGTAACGGCGATCCTCGTCAAGCGTCGCCGTCTCAGTCGGTATCGCCTCCTGCTCTGGCTGTATGGAACGCGTAGTCAATCCCACGGCGGATACCCCATGCTGGACTTCCGCGGCACAATCCGAACCAACCGCAACTGGATATGACGTATCGACATCTTCGCCCCGGCGTCCGCCCATTCGGCTACGGTGTCTTGGACCAATTGTACCGCACCAGTTCGGCCCGGTCCCCGAAGTAGATTCCGTGACCGTCGATGGCAAAGCCGCACCGAATCGACCGGGGATACGTCGCGAGTACGGTCACGGCATAAGTCTCGGGATCGAGCGCAAACACATTTCGGTTCGAAATACCGTAAAGTTTTCCGTCTTTCCATGGCTGCAGCGAACAATCAAGCACACTGCCCGCGCCCAGCTCGCCCTTGTGTACGATCTCATCCTGGTCGATGTCATATACAAACAGATTGTCCGCATTGGCGACTCCGTAAATGCGCCGGCCCACCCGCGTAAGGGACCGAATGTACTCCGCGCCCATATAGGGCACATGCTCTCGGGCGAGTTTCTTTGCTTTCGAATCGAACGCGAAAAACTTCGCTTCGGGCTCGACGGGATCGGTCCCCCCGCCCCCGTGCACGCTGGATGCGCCGAAAACAAGCCCCGTGACGGGATCGAAAACGAGGGCGACAATAGCCTGATTGCGTATCAGGTGATGATAGTTCTCGATGAGCCGATCCTGGACCGGGTCCCAAACGCCCAGCGAGCCGCCGTGGAAACCGTATTCCGGGTAGCTGCCGATGTAAATGTTCTCATCAGGCCCATGAATCATCGCGCGCGGGCGCAGATGCCCCGGTCCCAGGGGGCCGAACCCACGCGGATTGTTGTCGGGCTCACGCCCATAGTTCCACGGTTGCACAGGGTCCCACTTGGAAAGAAACGATCCCGGGTACGAACAGATGTACATCGATCCATGGTGATCCAACATGGAGTAAATCTCGCCTCCGACTTCGCTCGGATTGCCCGGATTCTCCAACGCCCCCGTCTCCGGGTCGTACCAGAACAGCTCGTTCGGCATGAAGGTCCCGCCATAAATCCGGCCCAGCGGTCCGTTCGACACCATAAATAGCCCCGCTCCGTCCCCCTTGTATGCGAATCGCCGGTGCTCAACGTTGCCGTCGGGACTCACGAGGTCATACGCGCCGTCGAGCGTTACGTTGGTTACCCTGCGACCGTCCGTCAGGGTGGTGCACGACTCTGGATCGGCCGGGTTTGGCGCATCGATCAGCTCACCGTCTCGCACCACCAGCGTCACCCCGACCGGACGTTTGATTTCCCCGTTTTCTGGATCGCCGTTTACGACTTCCATCCTAGTCGCGTTGACATACACATGGCCATCCACCCCTTTATAGACCGAACAGGTGGTCTGTTCTCTGTGTGATCGATATTCTTCGGGCAGGATCGAGATGCGCCCGCCCGTCAAAGGGTCAAATACAACTAGGTTCGCCTTGCCGTAGCCGACACTCGTGTAAATCTTCCCGTCAGGCCCCGCGCACACGCTCCGTGTATACTTCTGCGTATCGTCCATCACGCCATGATCGGCGAGCGCCCCCGTCTTCGGATCGTATGAGACGAGCTTCGCGTTTGGATACGTGCATCCGTACAACTTGCCGTCCGTCCCAATACAGAATTGCCAGATGTAAGTCTCCGTTTCAGACGGACGCCCGACAACCTGTATCTGCTTATCCGGCTGCTTCGGATCGAACACAAGAATCTGGCCGCTATCCCGCGGGTCCGGGCCCTCGTGTGTGCCGAGGTAAATCCTGCCGTCCGGTCCGACGATAAACCCCCATGCTCCAGTCCCGACGGGAGAACTGAACTGCTCGCTCGCGCCGGTGTCGGGGTCCACGGCGACCAGGAACAGCTTTCCTCCGTCCTGCCGGAAATTGAAGTAGATGCGCTCGGCGCCTGCGGTCGGACCCGGACCCACGATCACGCCCATAAGTCCCGCCTTGCGCACCGGCACACCCAGGGACTGAAATGAAGAACTCGCCTCATCGGCGTTCGATAGTATCGGCGGGACAACAAGACCTAACAGCGCAATACGTGCCACGAGCTGACGCATCTCGACATTGCTCCTTCGTTCGACCGATAGGAGATCGTACCCGATCCGGCGGAACGGAACGAAAAAGGACGGGTCCACGCACAGCGGATGGTTAACCCGGATTTTTCACACCCACGCGCGTTGGAGGATACAACATGGTACAGGGCGCACCGTTATGCGTCGTCGCCGCGCGGCACGGCAGAACAGAGGGTGGGTGTGAAAAACCCTCACCACAATCACTCACATGCTTTCTCCAGAGCATTTCTCACCAGTCGCCCCCGTTGACTGGGGGCGACTGGTGAGAAATGCGGGTTAGAAGCAACAACCCGAATTCAGGCACATCCCCGACAAGTCGCGAAGAATCGCCCCCACCGCTAAGTGCGAACCGGATGAATTATGCGGTCACCCCGTTGTGTCACCCCGTTGCTTGTTGCGCCCAGATTGTCGAGGCGTGTTTGACAACTTCTTCCATCACCGCCTTGCGGCCTTGCAAGTACTTGGCCATGTCGGGCGGCGTGTTGGGGTCGTCGTAGAGGACGGGGCATTTCTTGACGAGTTCGGAGTCCCAGACTTTCGAGGTGAATTCGGCGAGGAGTTTGCGATCTTCCGCCGTTGGGGTGAGGTCTTGACCGCACAGGCGGACGTTCCGGTCGATTTGCGCTTGTTGCTCGCAGCCGATGATGTAGAGGTGGAAGCGGTTGTCGCTGAGCGCCCAACGGATCGCCGCGGCCGGAAGCTTCGCTCCTTTTTCCGGTTCAAAGTCGGGCGCCCACATGGTGTGGAGCTGACTGAACACAAACCCGCCGAGCGCTTTCATGCCGATGATGTTCATGCCGAGTTCCTGCGCGCGGGCCAAGGCCATCTCGCGGAATTCGAGGTTGCGCGGCACCAGAATCTCGGTCTCGCCTTTGGGGAAGTACGAGCGCGCAATCAACACTTCATCGAGCCGCCCGGTATCGATGATCTTGTACGCGGTTTCGAAGTGCACGTGGTTGGACATGCCGAGCAGCTTGATCTTGCCTTCGCCGCGCATTTTTTCAAGTTCGTCCAGCACCGTCATGGCCGTGTCGTAGTTCCACGGCAAGTGGAGCTTCACACAGTCGATTACATCGGTCTTCAGTTCCGCGAGCGCGGTTTCGACATCCTTTCGCGCGCCTTCCGGGGTTGCCGACATGGTCTTCGTGTTAAGGAAGACGTTTTCGCGAACGTCGTGGAGCGCGTTCCCGAGCAGCGAGGCCGTCTTGTAGCCGGCGGCCGTGTCGAAGTAGCGCACGCCCTGTTCGTACGCGTAGCGCACGACCGCCGCTTTTTGCTCGTGCGGGCGCGGGTCGTACTGGCCGCTCATGGTCGCGGTGCCGAGCCCGAATATGGGCATCATGCGCCCGGAACGCGGCAATGCGCGCATGGGCATGCCGTTCAGGCGCGGGGCTTCGGCGGGCTGGGTATCGGCGGCGTTCGCCGCGCCGGCCCCCGCTGCTGCGACGGCCGCACCCGCTCCCGTTTTCAGAAATGTGCGGCGATCGACTTCGTTCGGTTGACTCTCCATGGCGAATTCCCCTATATGTCCTGGCGCCCGAATACTCCAAACCAATATAGGCCGCTTTGCCCTGAGCCGTCAACGACTACGTCCTCACTCGGGTTTGGACGACATCGGGTTTGGACGACACTTGATCGCAGCGATTGCAGCGTGCGAAAGTGAGGAAATTCTCGCCGGCAAGACATCGCACGAAACAGCGAGCGCATACCATGTCCAACATGAACCGATTGGAGTTTCTGCGTTGTGTGGGGGCCGCGGGCGCCTCGGCGCTGTTGGCGCCGCTGGCGGCGACCGCGGACACCCGCGCACCGCGCCGGCCAAACATCTTGTGGCTTTCGTGCGAGGACATGAGCGCGCACCTCGGTTGTTACGGCGACCCGCTCGCGCACACACCGACCCTGGACCAGTTCGCGCGGGACGGCATCCGATTTACGCACTGCTTCACGGCCGCACCCGTGTGCGCGCCGAACCGGAGCTGCATTATTACGGGCGTGTATCCCACGACCCTCGGCGCCCACCAGATGCGTGCAGGCGGCGAAGGCACGATGACCTCGAGCATGCCGGCGCTTCCGAGCGAGATCCGTTGTTTTACGGAGTATTTGCGCGACGCCGGCTACTATTGCTCGAACAACTCGAAGGAAGACTACAACTTCGTGACCCCCAAATCAGCCTGGGACGATTCGAGCAACAAAGCCCACTGGCGGAACCGTCCCAGCGCGGACCAGCCGTTTTTCGCCGTGTTCAATTACACGGGCACGCACGAAAGCGGCGGCTGGCTGAACGACGAGGCGTTCGCGGAGCGCACATCGCGCCTGACGCTCGAACAGCGGCAGGATCGGGCCAAAATGCAGATTCCGCCGTATCATCCCGATACGCCGGTTGTACGGGAGAATTGGGCGCGGCATTACGAGCGGATCACGGCGCTGGATTATTGGGTGGCCGATCATCTCGCACAATTGAAGAAAGACGGACTGGAAGACTATACGATCGTGTTCTTCTGGTCGGACCACGGCGACGGTCTTCCGCGTGGAAAGCGCTGGCTCTACGACAGCGGAACGCATGTTCCGGTGATGGTGCGGTTTCCGAAGGCGCTGCAAACGGAACGCTCGCTTCAACCGGGGACGGTGGACTCTCGGTTGATCAGTTCCATCGATTTCGCGCCGACCGTACTGAAACTTCTCGGCCTGCGGATTCCGGAATACATGCAGGGCCAACCGTTCTTCGGTCTGAACCAACCGAAACCTCGCAAATATGTATTTGGCATTCGCGATCGGATGGACGAGCGCTACGACATCATCCGGTCCGTGCGCGATCGGCGGTACCGCTATATTCGCAATTACGAACCGTTTAAGCCATATGGCCAGTATCTGACCTACGGCGAGCAGAGCCCCATCATGCAGGAACTCCGCCGTCTCGAAAAGGAAGGCGCGTTGACCGGCGCGACGCAATGGGTCGCGGCGAAAAACAAACCGGTTGAGGAACTATATGATTCGCTGGCCGATCCGCATGAAATCACTAACCTGGCGAACGATCCGGAGCACCAAGATGCGCTGAAGCGGCTTCGCGGCGTACACGAAAAGTGGGTCCGCGATACCGACGATCTCGGTCTCATTCCGGAAGAGCAGCTTGTGCTGCTGGGTATGCAATACGGCAGCCGATACGCCATCGCGCGTCAATCCGAGATAAAGAAATCCGGGTTCCTGAAGCGGCTGCGCGAAATTGCAGTACTTGCAGTTGGCCCCGAGACGCGCGACCTGTCCGGCTTTTTGGAAAGTCTCAACGCCGCGGAACCGTCGATTCGCTATTGGGCCGTGGTCGGCTTGGCCTTGTCCGGAGACCACAGCGAGACCGTAATCGACGAACTTCGCAAGGCGACAACGGACCCGTCGGGTACGGTACGTGTTGCCGCCGCCAAGGCGCTGCTGGAATCCGACCTTCACGCGGAACATGCGTTCAACACGCTCAAAGCAGCGCTGACGGACGACGACGAGTGGGTGCGCCTGCGTGCCGCCCTTGCGTTCGACGAACTGGGCGAAAAGGCGCGGCCCGCCATTCCCGAGTTGCGAAAAGCGCTTGAGGACGCGCACAACAAATACGTCGTGCGCGTCGCCAACCACGCCTTAAATTCACTGGAAGGTACGAACAACAAAGTCCAATAGGTAATTACAATGAACGGTCGAATGCACTTGGTTTTCGGGTTGGCGCTATTCGCGTTCGTCATCGATCTGGCGTTTGCTGCGAACGGCGGCCCGTACTTTGCTACGGGAATCAAGATCGGCGAGGTCACGCCGACTTCGGCGATCGTATGGGCGCGGCTCACCCGTGATGCGGCACATGTGCCGGCGGACGCACCCGTTCCACGGATCGTCTATCACGGACCCGACGGTGCGACGGCAGACGAGCCACCCAGCCGGCGTGACCCAAACTGGAAACCCGACGTCCGGTACCCCGACGGCGCGACTGTCGAAACCATCGCGGGCGCGGCGCCCGGCGCCGACGGCGAAGTGCGGATCCGGTACAAGCGCGAAGACGATTCAACATGGTCGGAAACCGCGTGGACCCGCGTGAATCCAGGGCACGATTTCACGTGTGCGGTGAAGTTGTCCGGCTTGCTGCCGGCCTCACGGTACGCTCTGGCGGTCGACTCACGAGATAGCACCGGTAGAGCCGGCATGACCGCAGAAGGGAGATTTCGCACCGCCCCGCGCGAGGATGCGGCGGATAAAGTCGTGTTCACCGTCACCACCTGCCAGGGATACAACGATCAGGACGCGCCCGGCGGCGGGTTCAAAATGTACGACGCGATGTTGAAACTGGGTCCGGATTTCTTTGTCCACACCGGCGACATTCTGTACTACGACCCGACCGCGAAAAGCGAAGCGCTGGCGCGGTGGAACTGGCAACGCATGTACAGTCTGCCGACCAACGTAAATTTTCACCGGCAGGTCGCCAGCTATTTCATCAAAGACGACCACGACACCTGGCAAAACGATTGCTGGCCGACGATGGGCGGCAGTTTCATGGGCGAATTCACGTTCGCGCAGGGGCAGGCGATTTTCCTCGAACAGGTCCCCATGAGCGAAAGCACGTACCGCACGTTCCGTTGGGGCAGAGACCTGCAAATCTGGCTGGTCGAGGGCCGCGACTACCGCAGCGCCAACACCGACCCGGACGGACCGGACAAAACCATATGGGGAGCGGAACAGAAGGCGTGGTTTAAGAGGACGGTTTCCGATTCCGATGCGACGTTTCGCGTGCTGCTCAGTCCCACCCCGATTGTCGGACCGGACCGCGAAAACAAGAACGACAATCATGCCAACAGGGGATTCGCGCATGAAGGCCGCGAACTTCGACAGTTCATCGCCCAACAGCACAACATGATCGTCATTTGTGGCGACCGCCACTGGCAGTACGTTTCGGTCGATCGCGATACGGGCGTGCGCGAGTATTCCTGCGGCCCGGCCAGCGACGAACACGCCGGTGGCTGGCCGCCAAACGAACGCCGCCCCGAGCATCGATATCTCAACGTGATCGGCGGCTTTCTAGCCGTGACCGTAGAACGGGAGGCCGGCTTTCCTCGCATGATGTTGAGGCACCATAGCGTTGACGGGATCGTGCTGAACGAAGACCGCATCGAAGCGAACGGAGCGTAGGAGGCCGCCTGGCGAAGCCGAAGCGCGTCAGACCTTAAGCGTCATCCGCGCGAGCAGTTCCACGTGTTCGGTGTGGGGGAACAGGTCGACGGCGCGCAGGTCGCTCAGTTCGTAGGCCGCAAGAAATGCGGGCAATTCGCCGGCAAAGACGGGCGGTTTGCACGAGACGTAAACGATTTCAGGCGGTCTCAGCGCGATAATCTTCTTGAGCGCCTTGGGATGCAGTCCGGCCCGCGGCGGATCCATCACGACAAAGCTTTTGGGTTGCATTTCGCCGTGCGTGGCAAGGGTGTCGCGAAGATAGTCCTCGACTTTCTGTGTTAGAAACACGACGTTATCGCACTCGTTCGTCTCGCGATTGTACGTGCCGTCGATGGACGCGCGCTCGTCGCTTTCCACGGATATCGTCCGGTCGACGCGGTCGCAGCACACCAGCGAGATGCAGCCGGACCCTCCATACAAATCGTATAACACTTGCGGCCGGCTCTCCTTCACCCACTGTCGAATGATGCCGTACAACACTTCCGTTGCGGCCGAATTCGTCTGAAAAAAACCGAACGGCGAAATCCGAAACCGGAGTTTGCGCACCCCCGCGCCATCGGGAATGTGCAATTCCTCCTCGATGGCGGCCTTTCCGTCCAGCACATGCACGTGGTCTGCGGCCGTAATCTCCGCCTTTCCACGGAACACGCCGTGCTGAATGCTGGCGCACGCAAACGAGCCCTGCACCGTATTCACGAACGATGCAATGTCAAACTCGCCCTCGTTGGTGATCAACACAACCATTCGCTCGCCGGTGCGCTTCCCCTCGCGCACCAGCAGCACACGCAGAAGGCCGTCCTTGGATTTGGAACTGTACGCGGTGAGTTTTCGGTCCCCGGCCCAGTCCCGCACCGCCGCCAGCAGCCGTTCCAGGCCTTTCGGGCCGATCCGGCATTCGTCGATATCAAGTGTCCAGAACCATTTGCCCTCCCGCTTGAAACCGAGTACGGTCTCGCGTTCGAATCCTTTGGGCGGCGGCTCCGGATAATGCTTGCGGCCGAAGTGTAAATCGACGCGATTGCGATAGTGATTGATGCTCGGAGAGGGTTCAACAGGAATGGGAGAAGACCATACACCCTGAAAAAGGTCCTGCAGCGCGGTCTGCTTGCGGCGCAGTTGTTCGGCGTACGGTACATCCTGCGTTGCGCAACCGCCGCAGTCCGTGAAGTGGGGACAGATTTCAGGGCGGACCTCTTCGGCGTCCATTCTGACTGCTACTGAATTCACTCGCTCTACCTCGTCACGGCGCAGCCTACCGTGCTGTCCACTCCAAACTCCACGCCCCGCGTACCTTCTAATTATACTCCATGCGCACAGAATTCCGAAATTGCTCCGGCCCATGTGCCTAATTCAGTACCAGGCCACATTGCGCCTCATACGTACCGATGCACCCCGCTCCCGCGGTTCGCATGCGCACGCGGGCCCGACCGCAGCGTCGGCCCGACACGAGAAATGCGCGAGACGGGCCGCGCCAGTGGAGCGGCTTGATTCCCCCCGATTCGGCGAATACGATTCGTGGAATCCAATTATGGGCGTTGAATTAACAATCGAGGCCGTCCGGTCATTGTTGCCGCGGCGGCCCGCAGATGGCCACAAGGGCACCTTCGGGCACGTCCTGATCGTTGCGGGTTCGCGTGGTTTTTCCGGCGCCGCGAAGCTCGCCGCGGAATCGGCTGGACGCTCCGGCGCCGGCCTGGTAACGGTGGCCGTCCCGCAAGGCATCGCCGTCGCCGTCGCCGCATCCTTATTCGAATCCATGTGGACCGTTCTCCCCACCACCAGAGGGGATTCGCTCTCGCTCGTGGCGTTGCCCCTTCTCATGACCGCCGCGGAGGGAAAACAGGCGGTTGTGCTGGGGCCGGGCCTTTCGACGCACGACGAGACGCGGCGGCTCGTGCTGGAGTTCGTGCCCCAATGCCCCCGGCCGCTCCTCATCGATGCGGACGGACTCAACAATCTCAGCGGCGACCCCGGGGTGCTTGCCCGATGCACCGCGCCCGTCGTCCTCACACCGCACCCGGGTGAAATGGCGCGGCTAACCGGAGGCGCGGTGTCGGATATTCAGAGAGATCGCCAGGGCGCCGCCACGCGGTTCGCGAAACGCCATCGCTGCGTCGTGGTGCTTAAAGGCCATAGGACCGTCATCGCTGACGCGCAGGGCGCATGCTCCGTGAATCCCACGGGCAATTCCGGTCTCGCCACCGGCGGCTCCGGCGATGTCCTCTCCGGCCTCATCGGCGGACTCTTGGCGCAGGGCATGGGCCCCTACGACGCCGCTTGTCTTGGCGTTTACCTCCATGGACTAGCGGGCGACATCGCCGCTCGCGAAAAAACCGGCCGCGGCATGATCGCGCGCGACGTGATTGAAGCAATCCCGAACGCCTGGCGCGCGCTGGAAACGGAAGGATAGCGGTATGCGAACGCTGGGCGAACTAGGCGAATTCGGGCTGATCGACCGACTGGCCCGCATGTTGCCGAACTCCCCGCTCGTCGTCGAAGGCATCGGCGACGACTGCGCGGTACTGCGTTTCGGCGAGCGAATGCTCCTCGTATCCACCGACCTGTTCATCGAAGGCGTTCACTTTCGCCGCGAATGGGCCGGCGCGCTCGATATCGGCTGGAAGGCCGCTTCCTCGAGTCTTAGCGATATTGCGGCGATGGGCGGATCGCCGTTGTTCTGTCTGGTGTCCCTCGCCTGCCCAGCCGATACCACCGCGGCATACATCGAACAAGTGTACCAAGGCATGTCAGCGGTGTTGTCGCGCTTTGGGGCCGTCATCGTAGGCGGCGACACAACCTGCACCGCCTCCGGCATCACGTTGGACATCATCATTCTGGGAGAGACCGTGGGCAGTCGTTGTCTACGCCGCCACGGCGCGGAGTCGGGCGATTTGGTGGTCGTCACGGGCCGCACCGGGCTGGCCGGTGCGGGCCTGCACGCGCTCCGACATGGGATAGACGAACCTGAACTCGTCCAGTTCCATCGGCGTCCCACCCCGCGCATTTCCGAAGGACAGTGGCTATGCCGTCAATCCAGCGTTCACGCCATGATCGATATCAGCGACGGACTTGCCCAAGACATCGAGCACATCGCCTATTCCAGTTATCTCGGCGTGGACCTTCGGTCTCGCGACATACCGATTGCGCCCGAACTCTCAACGTATTGCTCGACCCACGGCCTCGACCCCTTGAAGCTCGCCCTGACTTCCGGGGAAGACTACGAACTCGCCTTTGTGGTGTCGTCGTCGGAAGCGGATTCGATGCTGGCTGCCTTCCATCATGAATTTCGGCTGGAGACGACGGTGATTGGGAGCGTGACCGATCAATGGATTGGCCTGCGACTCGACGGCAACCCCGCCGAGATTTCCGGTTTCGATCATTTCAGGAGCGCGCCCGAGTAATACTCGACGCTCACTCCTCGACCCGCACGTCCTCGAGCGGGGCGCAATTCCCCCGCAAAACACCCCTTACACCGGACGGCGCCGCCCATCGCGCCGCATTTGCAATGACCTTCAGCACGGTCTCATTGTGATAGATGGGAAATGTCTCGTGCCCCGGCCGGAAATAGAAAATCTTGCCCTTGCCGCGATG
Organism: Candidatus Hydrogenedentota bacterium; assembly: GCA_045863315.1. Taxonomy (GTDB): domain Bacteria; phylum Hydrogenedentota; class Hydrogenedentia; order Hydrogenedentales; family SLHB01; genus JABWCD01. The sequence goes on from BTUX01000018.1 coordinate 24,403, forward strand.
AAAGCAGCAACCGCTGCGGAACACCTCGCCGCCTTGAAACCAACTGATGAACACAAGCCGGTCCGGGTGAGGAATATCGAAATGTTCCCCATACATCTCCACATGGGGGATTTCGAAATGGTCCGGCAATCCGTCGGCTATCGGATGTCCGGGATCGACGACCCAGATGCGCTCCCGTTCCCCAATTTCGCGCCACTTCAAATCACAAGACGTTCCCATCAGTTTGCGAAAAATTTTCGAGTGGTGACCGGAGTGCAGCACGATGAGTCCCATGCCGTCCAGCACACGGCGGTATACCCTCTCAACGGTTTTCTCCGACACTTCGCCGTGGGCGATATGGCCCCACCACGTCATGACGTCGGTGGCGTTTAGTACCTCGTCGGGCAGGCCCTGCTCCGGATCGTGCAGTTGGCCGATCGTCACGGGGCCGATGCCGGATTGATTGCCAAGGTACTCGGCGATGGGGGCGCCCATGCCGTTGGGATAAATTGAACGGACGGCTTCGCTGGTTCGCTCGTGTACGCCTTCGTTCCAAACCGTGACCCGAATTCCGCCCGCCATATTCACACCTCACAATCCAACACCCCGGGGCCGACAGCCCTCCCCTCCGGCTACTCTTTGACCTGTTTGCGGCGCTCCATCATTTCGCGCCACGTCGTCAGGATCAGCTTCTCTTCCTCGATGACCTTCTTCAGGTCGGGGTCGGTCATCAACTTGAGGTCGTTAAGCCGCGTCTCGCTCGAACTCGTGAATATGGGCCACTCCTCCGTTGGCTGCGCGCAGTGTACGATGATCATGGTGATTCCGGGTTTCAACTCGCGCAGCGCCTTGATGGTATTGGCCTTTTTTTCCTCGAACGACTTCCATCCGTACGTTTCGTTCAACAAGTCATCCAAAACGGGAAGCCCGCCATTCCACACCGTCTCCCCCAGTTTCTCCGGTTGCAGGCGCTCAACCGCTTCCGGCTCGGACTTCTTCGTCCATGTCATGTGACCCGCCATGATCATGATAGGAATCTGCTTCTCGATCCCGATCTTGATATACCGTTCAAGGAACTCCGGCTTCGCGTAAACCGTCCCCATATGCGTATCCAGGTGCGTGATCGGGATGCCGAGCGTCTCCGCTCGATCGATCTGCGCGCGGATTTCCGTTTCGACTTCATCGGCCGTCGCGTTCATCACGACGCCCATGACGTTCGGCCACAGGCACCCCTGTTTGTCAACAAGCCCCGGCACCGCGGCCTTGCCCGCGACTGGCCCCCACCGGTAGTGGGTCCACTCCGATGTAAGCGTTAGGTGCAGCCCGTTGTCCACCTCGGGGTGGTCCTCCAGATACGCCGCAAACTGCGATACCCACGGGCACGCCATCATGGTGCTCACGGACGTCAGGATGCCGTACTCCAACGCCTTGATCGCCCCCTGGTTCTGCCCGTGCGACATACCCGCATCGTCGCAATGGAACATGATCACACGCGATCCCTTCGGCCACCCCAGCCGTTCCGCGTAGGTCGGCTCCTCCTGGGCAAACACCATCGGCGCAGAAGCGGCCAACACAAACAACAAGACACACCCTCTCTTCACCATCATCCAACCTTTCCCATTACAGTTTCGACGAGGCCCGCTCGAACGCGCTCAAAATGGCGTACTTGGTCTTCGTGCCCGGCCGTTCGCCCGATCGCGCATCCACCACCCGGATGTCCAGCAGCCCGCGCCGCCGCTCATAGTAGTAGACCCAATACGGATACCGCAACAGATCGACCTGTTTGACATCTCCGGGTTTCATTCGGCGGCCCTTGCTCCGTTGTGAAAGCAAAGCCCGCAGAAGCCCCTTGCGCGCGGCGTCGACGGCCTCCTCTTCCGACAGGGCGGGTCCAAACGCCTCGCCGCTCACAGCACCCTCCACCACGTCCGACTGCGCAAGGAACACCGCGAACGTCCCGGCGTGCGCGTCTACGCTGACCGACATCAAATCGTACCCATGGGGACCGCCGATCTCGAAAGTGATCACGTAGTACGGCATCCAGACGAGCTCCAAGCGGGGCAAAGGGCGTTGAGAGGAGAGTCGGGGCCGAAATGATGGCACCCACGGGCCGATTCGCCCGAGGTGCCACCAAAAACCCCGTTCGACAATCGCACGCGCGGTTTTCTCGTCCATCCGCGCGGGTACGTGTTTCAGGATCGGCCCCCGCACATCACGATTGCTTGTTCCGGCTGCGCTTGCGCAGCTTGAACCCAAACCACACCATGCCGCCGCCGATCACAGCCAGCGCAACCGTCGCAATGAGGTTGACGGTCTGCGCGTGCGCGCTCTCCCACTCCCAGAAGTGGCCCAATCCAACGGGCACGGCCAGCGCGACAATGAAACCTCCAATAATCATGAAAGTCTCGGAGTCGCGCTTCGTGTGATCCTGTTCTGACGGCTCCATCGAAGTTCGCCTCGGTTACGAGAAGTAAAAATACACAAACACGTGCGGGAGCATGGACAGTACGGTCCATAGCCGAAGATCGTGCCAGAAGTGCGTGCTGGGCGCGTCGAGGTTGACATACTCCTTGCGCATGGAGAATACCCAGACCATCGCGGCGACAAACAGGCCCACCGCGCAATACGTCGACCACGGTGTATAGACTGCGCCAAGGACCCCGTTGATGGGGTCAAATATCGGTTTGAGGACAGGTAGGAATACGCGGGTCACTGCGTCTGAAAAATTCATTACTTCACCCTTTCAAGCAATACCCGCTGGATCTTACCGTCCTTCATGACTTGTCCGAAGATAAGACCGCGCAGTTTCTCATCCGGCTCCGGCGGCGTCACAAGGCTGACCAGCACAGTGACCGCCAGCGAGAACAGGAACGACCACCACGCCACATACAGGAATGGGTCCGCCGAGGGGAACAAGCCCTTGGTGTTGTTGAGTACGGTCGTGCACGCTACACCCAAGACCAGGCCGGCCAAACCGCCCCATTGCGTCGTGCGCTTCCACATGATACCCAGCAGCAAAATCGCAAACACGGGACCCTGGAACATCGTGAGACAAGTCTGAATGAAGTTGTAGACCCCGCCCTCGGTGTTGATATACGGCGCCAGAAACGCTGCGGACAGGATAAACGCCGCGGTAAATGCGCGCCCGACCACCAAGGCATGCTGTTCCGTCGGAAAGTGGCCCGTCGTCATATGGCGGAACCGGCCGTACAAGTCCGTCGTCCAAATCGTGCTCGCCGAATTCAGATACGAGTCGACACTGGACATCAACGCCGCGAACAAAGCTGCAAACATAAGCCCGGTCAGTCCCGGCGGGAGCACATCTCGAATCATCGCGGGCACGGCAAGATCGGCATCGCTCACGTTGGGCACCAATACGATCGCCGACAAACCCGGCAGCGCCACCATAAGTGGAATAAACGACTTCAGGAACCCCCCGAACAACATCCCCCCCTTGGCGTCCCACTCCGAACGAGCCCCGAAGCATCGCTGGATCACGGCTTGATTTCCCGCCATGTAGGAAGTCGCCAACACCAAACCCAGCCCGAACACGATGCCGGACCAGGGATAGGGAGCGGTGGGATCGTTGTTCTCCAGCAGGATTGTGAAGTGCTTGTCGTGGCCCGCCGCGATGACCTTTTCCTGTAGGGCGCCCCAGCCCCCGACCTCCCAAATGCATAGAAATGACATCGCAAGTCCGCCCACGAACATGACGATCATTTGAATGACGTCCGTCATCACCACCGCCGTCAGGCCCCCGGAAAACGTATATACACCCACAATGACGACAATCATCCAGATGCCTACCTGCGTGGGAAGACCAATCGTTTCGTTCAGCATCGCGGCGGTCAATTTAAGCATGACGCCCAGCATGACCAGCATGAACACGCCCCATATCGCCGCGTGCAACATCTGCACGACCACGTTGTAACGCTTTCCCAGAAATTCAGGGACGGTGTAAACGCCGGACCGCCAGTAATAGGGAACAAACAGAAAGGCCGCGATTACCATCGCCGGCATCGACCCGATCCAGTCGAAATTGGCCGCCGAGATGCCATAGCGATACGCCGCGCCACCCACGGCCAGAAAGTCCGTCGCGCCGATGTCACTGACGACGATGGACATTCCAATCGCCCAAAACGGAAGACTCTTGCCCGCCAGGAACAAGTCGCCGGCGGTTTTCACATACCGACCGAAGTACGTGCCGATTGCGAGAACGCCAAGCATGTAAAAGATGATGATGGCGTAGTCGATGCTGGCCAGACCCGTAGCGACGGCCTGTGCTGACGGCGTTTCCATGAATCCCCTTCCGCTAACCCTCGCACCCGGGTTTCCGCCCTACCCAATAGCGCCCACGGCAATCGGTTTGCGCAGCTCCGACGCCCCGTCGTGCCGCGTCGGAGAAAAGGCGCCATATACCGCTGCGTTACAATGGGCCTCAGTATTGCAAATGCGCCGACACGGTTGCAATATCACCAACGGGTCGGTTCGCGGCACGCGCGCGATCACGCAAATGCCGTTGCGACGTTGGCGCGCATCTTCTCAAGTCCGATCTTCGCCGTCTCGCGCGGATCCATTTTCCAGTAATCTTCGTTGAAGATCTCCAGGGAAAGCGGGCCGGTATACCCAATATCCAGCAAGTCCTTCAGGCATTGGGTAAGGGGCAGAATGCCGTCCCCGGGCATGATCCGGTCCCTGTCCCGCAACTCGTACTGCCCCGGCTCCGCGGGCACGTCATTCCAATGGAAATCCCCGATGAACCGGGCATCAAGATGGCGAATGCCGCTGAATCCCGATCCCCCCCGGTACATGTGAAACGTGTCGGGCAACACCTTCGCCCCGGGATCGTCGCAGTCGATCGCGATGGCGCACGCGTGTCCAAGCCGGTTCAATCCTTTTATGAACCCGATGAACTCCATCATCACCGAAATGTTGTAGTCTTCGCGGCCG
>BTUX01000019.1:0-28527 GCA_045863315.1 Candidatus Hydrogenedentota bacterium
GGGCTGCTCGACCGCCTCGCAGACCCAGCGCAAGAACCGGGCCGCGTCCGCCCCGTCGATCACACGGTGATCGTAGGACAGCGACAGCGGAAGCAGGTTTCGAGGTTGGAACGAGCCGTCAAGGTACACCGGCTCGATTCGCGAACGGGACACGCCGAGGATCGCCACCTCCGGCGGATTGACGATCGGCGTGAAGGAGGTGCCGCCGATTCCGCCCAGATTGCTGATTGTGAACGTGGCACCCTGCATTTCTTCGAGCCGGCTCTTCTTCTCGCGCGCTCGAGCGGCAAGCCCCTGCAATTCCACCGCGATCTCGATTATATTCTTTCGGTCCGCATTGTGTATCACCGGCACGAGCAGACCCCGTTCTGTGTCCACCGCCACCCCGATGTTGTAGAACCGCTTGTAGACGATCTCCTGGGCGGCCATGTCCACCACGGCGTTGAATTGGGGGAACCGCTTCAGCGCGGTCGTGATCACTTTCACGAGCACCGCCGTCACCGTCAATTTGCCGCCCGCGGCTTCCACCCGCTTTCCGAACTGCCCGCGCAGACGGTCGAACTCGCTGATGTCCGCCTTGTCAAATTGCGTGACATGCGGGATGGTCGTCCATGCGCCGGTCAAGTTCTCCGCCGTCCGACGCCTCACACTGTTCATCGCTTCCCGCTCGACTGTCCCCAGAGTCGACGTTTCGACGACACGCGGGGACTGCGGCGGCGCTTCCGTCGTGCGAAGGGTCGACGGCGAAGGACCTCGGCCCGGACGGATTTCCGTGCGTGCGCGCCTCGAATACGCTTTCACGTCCTCCATCGTCACACGGCCATATGGCCCCGTCCCCGGCACCTCCGCGATATCAATGCCGATTTCCCGCGCAAGCCGCCGCACCGACGGCGATGCCGATGGGGGCACGACACCGGTGCGTGGCGCCGCATCCGCCGTCCTGCTCGTAACGACGGGGGACCGCTCCGCGGCACGAGCGGGCTCGGCCGCCTGCTCCTCGATTTCCTCCCGCACCGGCGCCGCCTCGACCGGCGCGGGCTTGGCCTCGGGCGTTCTTTCCGACTTTGACACCTCTTTCGCGCCGCGGGCCGCCTGCGCACCGTTCTCGGACACCACCAGCACGACCTCGCCGACGCGCATCGGTTCGCCCTCTTTCGCGCGTATGTCCGTTACCGTCCCACTCACCGTCGAAGGCACCTCGGTCGAGGCCTTGTCCGTTTCTATCTCGACCACGGGCTGGTCGACGCCGATCACGTCGCCGACGTTCACCAGGATTTTCGTCACGGTGACCTTGTCGACGTTCTCTGCCAACACAGGTAGTTTGAACTCAATCGCCATCAGTAGATTCCCATTCAACCCCTTCGCCGTTCTTCTTCCGCCGTCGTTCGATCTAGCCCGCATTTCTCGCCAGTCGCCCCCGTTGACGGGAGGCGACTGGTGAGAAATGCTCTGGAGAAAGCATGTGAGTGATTGTGGTGAGGATTTTTCACACCCACTTTCTGTTCTGCCGTGCCGCGCGGCGACGATGCATAACGGTGCGCACTGTACAATATTCTATCCTCCAACGCGCGTGGGTGTGAAAAATCCGGACTAACTGATCATCGGGCTCGCTTTCGTAGGATCGATTTGCATCGTCTTCATGGCCTTCTTAAGGACATCGGCCTTGATCTTTCCGTCCTGATAGAGTCCGTATAGCGTCGCGAAGGTAATGAAACGGGCGTCCACTTCGAAGAAGTCGCGCAGCATCGCCCGCGACTCACTTCGACCGAACCCGTCCGTGCCCAGCCCGACCATTCGCTGAGGGATGGCCCGCGCGAGCGAGTCCGGCAGGACTTTGAGGTAGTCCGAAGCGGCCACGACGACCCCGGGCTCTTTCTCGAGACACTGTGTAACATACGGCACGCGGGGTTTTTCGGCCGGGTTCAGCATGTTCCAGCGGGATACCTCGAGCAGGTCTCGCCGCAACTCCTTGTAGCTGGTCACACTCCAAACATCCGCCGCCACGCCATAATCCGCCGCAAGCAATTCCTGCGCCTTCAGCGCTTCGTTCAGAATCGCGCCGCTTCCAAGGAGCTGCGCTTTCAGTTTCAATTTCTTGTGCGCGGACGGCCGCACCTTGTACATGCCCCGCAGGATTCCCTCCTCCGCCCCCTCGGGCATCGGCGGCATCAGGTAGTTCTCATTGCCGACCGTGATGTAGTAGAAAACGCTTTCCTGTTTCTCGTACATACGGCGAATGCCGTCGCGAATAATCACGGCCAGTTCGTACGCAAACGCGGGATCGTAGGCCAACAAGTTCGGAACGGGCATCGCAAGCACATGGCTGTTGCCGTCCTGGTGTTGGAGCCCCTCGCCCGCGAGTGTCGTCCGGCCCGCGGTCGCGCCGAGGAGAAATCCCCGGCACCGCATATCCGCTGCCGCCCAAATCAGATCGCCGATACGCTGGAACCCAAACATCGAATAGAAGATGAAGAATGGGATCATCGGGATGCCATGGGTCGAATACGCCGTGCCCGCCGCGATAAAGGACGACATCGACCCGGCTTCCGTGATGCCTTCTTCGAGAATCTGGCCGTCTTCCGCTTCCTTGTAGTAGATCAAGGTGTCGGAATCGACAGGCTCGTACAGTTGCCCAACGTGCGAGTAAATGCCGACCTGCCGGAAAAGGGACTCCATCCCGAAGGTGCGCGCCTCGTCCGGCACGATGGGAACTACGTACCGGCCGATTTCCTTGTCGCGCAGCAGTTTCGAGAGCACCCGCACGAACGCCATCGTCGTTGATACGGCCCGGTCGTCGGTTCCCTTGTCGAACTCGTCAAACAACAAAGCCGGCGGCGCCGGCAATGGAGCACACTTCATAGCGCGCGACGGCACGTATCCGCCCAATTCGCGCCGGCGCTCTTGCAGATAGATGATTTCGGGGCTGTCGTCCGCCGGCTTGTAGAACGGCGCCAAGGCCACGTCCTCGTCGGAAATCGGTATACCGAACCGCGTGCGGAACTCGCGCAGCTCGTCTTCGTTCAGCTTCTTTTGCTGGTGCGTAATGTTCTTGCCTTCACCGCTCTCGCCCAACCCGTACCCTTTGATCGTCTTGGCCAGAATTACGGTCGGCTGACCCTTATGGTGGACCGCCGCATGGTACGCGGCATACACCTTCTCCGGATCGTGCCCGCCCCGCTTCATCTTTCGGAGTTGCTCGTCCGACAGGCCCCGCGCCATGTTTGCCAACCGCGCGTCTCCATTGAAGAAATGCTCGCGAATATACTTGCCCGTCTCGACCGTGTATTTTTGGTACTGGCCGTCGACGATCTCGTTCATCCGAGCGGCAAGGACCCCGTTCTTGTCCTTCTCCAGCAGGGGGTCCCAATCACGCCCCCAGATTACCTTGATGACGTTCCATCCCGCGCCGCGAAAGATTGCTTCGAGCTCCTGAATGATCTTTCCGTTGCCGCGGACCGGCCCGTCCAGCCGCTGTAGGTTGCAGTTTATGACAAATATAAGATTATCCAGCTTTTCGCGCGACGCCAATGTGATCGCCCCCAGGGTCTCCGGTTCGTCGCACTCGCCGTCCCCTAGAAAGGCCCAGACTTTGTTCCCCGTATCCTGTTTCAAGCCTCGATCCTCGAGATACCGGTTGAACCGGGCTTGGTAGATGGCCATGATCGGTCCCAATCCCATCGATACCGTCGGGAACTGCCAAAACCCAGGCATCAGCCAGGGATGCGGATACGAGGAAAGTCCGCCGCCCGGATGCAGTTCCGCGCGGAAATTCTCGAGCTGCTCAAGGGTCAACCTTCCCTCGAGGAAGGCGCGCGCATAAATGCCCGGCGCCGCATGCCCCTGAAAGTAGATCTGGTCGCCGCAGTGATCGCCGCCGGAGCCGCGAAAAAAGTGGTTGAAGCCCACTTCGTAGAGCGTTGCCGCTGAGGCATAGGTCGAAATATGCCCCCCGATCCCGGACTCCTCGCGGTTGGCACGAACGACCATCGCCATCGCGTTCCAACGGATAATGCTTTTGATGCGTCGTTCCAGTTCCCGGTTCCCGGGGTACGCGGGCTCTTGACCGGCTGGAATCGTGTTCACATAGGGGGTATTGGCAGTGAACGGAAGCCGGACTCCGGATGCCTCGGCTTGTACGCGCAGTCGCTCCAATATGTGGACCGCACGCTCCGGGCCCTCCGACTCGATCACCGCGTTCAGCGACTGAATCCAGTCGCGTACCTCGTCCTCCAGCGCGCCGTCGGGATCATAAAGTGTAGCCTTCGGATCGGTAGCCACAGCTAGACACCTTCCATATGCGAGCCCCGGGTCCCCCTCCAGGGCGGCAGAACGTCACCAGGTTTGGCGCGCTTCCCAGCAGCGCCTCTTCCACGGTCTGGCAGCTTGCCAGACACTCGACAATATTTTAGGTCAGGGCGACCCAAAGTATCAAGAACGTCAATACCCACTATAAACGCCTGGATTCAATACTCAATTGCCGTCAGCTCGGCGCAAAGGGAGAATCAAATGAATTTCATCGACGGAATCATACCGGAGTATCACCACGAGATGGCCCAAACGCGCAAGGTGCTCGAACGTGTGCCGGACGAACACTGGGGCTGGAAACCGCACCCCAAATCGATGGGGTTGGGGCAGCTCGCCTCGCACATCGCCGAGTCACAAGGCTGGACGGCGTACACCGTCTCGACAGACGAGTTGATTATGGATCCTTCCACATACAGACCGTACATCGCCGCCAATCGAGCGGAACTGCTTCAGGAGTTTGACAAGAACGTCTCCGAGGCCGGGAACGTTATGAAATCTTTGACAAACGAGCAACTCATGCGGGACTGGACGATGAAGACGCCGGACGGCACGGTGATGGTCCAGATGCCCAATATGGGCGTGATTCGCTCCTTCATCATCAGCCACACCATCCATCATCGCGCGCAACTCACGGTGTATCTGCGCATGAAGGACGTACCGTTGCCGTCACTGTATGGGCCGAGTGCGGATGACCCGGGCATGTGATGGTGGTCTCGCGGTAGGTCGGGGACCCATGGCGAGAATGCATGCCGCCCCTTCGCCGGCATGGCCGAACAAACCATTCGAGTAGATCCTGTCGTGATTCGCCGACCCACTTGTGGAGTGCGCAAGCTCGCTTGCGCCAAGCTCCCTTGCGCCAAGCCCCCTCGCGCCACTTGTGGAGTGCGCAAGCTCGCTTGCGCGCAGCTCCCTCGCGCCAAGCTCCCTCGCGCCGGTTGCATTGACCGAAATCGCCCGTGATCGGGTCGACAGGATTCGCCGCCCGCCTACTCGACCGCGCCTGCAACCGCGGCGGCAAGCCGCCGCACTCCAAGCTCCCTTGCGCCACTTGTGGAGTGCGCAAGCTCGCTTGCGCCCAGCTCCCTTGCGCCCAGCTCCCTCGCGCCCAGCTCCCTTGCGCCAAGCTCCCTCGCGCCGATCGCATTGACCGAAATCGCCCGTGATCCCGTCGACCGGATTCGCCGCCCGCCTACTCGAACGCGCCTGCAACCGCGGCGGCAAGCCGCCGCACTCCATATCGGCGTTATGCCGGTCGGCTGGAGTTTCCGGCGCTCGGCGCATGGCTTGCGACATCGCGAACGCAGTGCCATCGGGTCATCCGTCGATCGCGCAGACGTTTACCAGCGGGTCCTCGAAATCCGGGACGCGTCGAGCACGCAGACGTCGTCGCTACGAGGGAACGGACTCGTCAAAGACTGAAGATGAGGATCAGGAAGTCTATGAAGCGGTAGAACCGGCCACTTACGAGGGACCGCAAATAGAAAATCACTTGCAGAAAATAGAGCAGGTCGAACGAATCGCCGTCGCCCAGTTGTGCCGGCATCGGAATATGTCGTGTACGCATGGCAGACTTCCCTCCTGTTGCGTCTCTAGGTCACTTGGCGGAGTCAGCGTAGCCAGCCGGCGGCCTCCTTTGCCCAGTACGTGAGAATCAACGAGGCGCCCGCCCTTCGAATGGACGTCAGCGTCTCGAGGGCGGCGCGCTTGTCTTCGATCCAGCCGCGCTCCGCCGCCGCCTTCAGCATGGCAAATTCGCCTGACACACTATACGCCGCAATCGGCACATCGTAACGGTCCGATGCCGCCCGGATAATGTCGAGATAGGGAAGCGCCGGCTTGACCATTACGATGTCCGCCCCTTCCTCGATGTCCAGGGCAATCTCGCGCATGGCCTCGCGAACATTCGGGACCTCCATCTGATAGGTCGAGCGGTCCCCAAATTTCGGGGGCGACTCCGCAGCGTCGCGAAACGGTCCGTAAAAGGCCGAGGCGTACTTCGCGCTGTACGCTAAAATCGGGAGGTCTGAAAATCCCGCGCTGTCGAGCGTCCGGCGAATCGCCCCCACGCGGCCGTCCATCATGTCCGAAGGCGCCACCATGTCCGCGCCGGCGCGAGCGTGCGCAAGCGCCTCTTTGGCGAGTAATTCGAGCGTGGCGTCGTTATCCACGTCGAGCGTCCCGCGCCGGTTCCTGCGCACCACGCCGCAGTGCCCGTGATCCGTGTATTCGCACATGCACACGTCCGTAATGACACACAAAGATGGCCGCGTTTTCTTAATCGCCTCGACGGCCCGGCAAACAATCGCCTCCTTGCTGTATGCCTGACTGCCTTTGGCGTCTTTCAACTTCGGTATCCCGAAAAGTATGACTGCGGGCACACCCGCGTCCGCGATCTGTTTGCATTCCTCGACGAGCGTATCCACCGAAAACTGAAAATTGCCGGGCATCGACGGTATCGGGTTTCGCACCCGCTTGCCGGGCCGCACAAACAACGGCATGACCAAGTTGTCCGGCGTCAACCGGGTCTCCCTCACCATGCGGCGCAGCGTCTCGGTCTGCCTCAATCGTCTCAGCCGCGTCGTTGGATATGCCACCTCAGCCTCCTGTTCTCAGCCGGCGACTTCGGGCGCCGCCATCCCCTGCACAATGGCCTCGACAAAGTGCGGAATGTCGTGTACATGGGGTTCAATACGAACCGGCATGCCGAGGTCGTTTGCGGTTTTCGTCGTTATCGGACCCAGCGACGCGAATGCCGCCGTCTCCCGTATGCGCTTGACCCGATCGGGCCCCAGTATGTCGAAAAAATTCCGCGCAGTCGATGAGCTCGTGAAGGTCACCAAATCGGGCTTGTACGCAAGCAGCGCGTTCGCGCGATCCTCCGTTGTTCGCGGCGGAACCGTCCGGTAGGCCACCAACTCTTTCACCTCGGCGCCGTGTTTTCGCAGTTCGGCCGGCAGAAAACTCCGCGCGATATCGGCCCTCGGCATCAGGAATCGCTTGCCCGACAGCGGGCCTTCCCGTTCCTCAAGCGCAGCCATCAGATCCTCGGCAATGTATCGCTCCGGCATCAGATCAACGCGGAGGAACCGTTTTCTCACGGCCTCGGCCGTGGCTGCGCCAATCACGCAGAGTTTCACCCCGGCGAGATCGCGCGCGTCGTGCCCCTGCTCCTCGAGCTGTTCGAACAACATCTCAACCGCGTTCACGCTGGTCAGCACGATCCAGTCGTAACGGCCGATGTCGTCAAAGGACTCATCCATCCTCGCGGGTTCTATTTCGATGGTCGGAAACTCGAGTACGTCCGCACCCAATTCATGAAGTTGGCGGACCAAATCCGCGGACTGAGCCCGGGCGCGCGTCACCACGATCCGCTTGCCAAACAGCGGCCGGCTTTCAAACCAACTCAACTGCCCGTGCAATTGCACGACGTCGCCGACCACCGCGAGTGCGGGCGGCGCCACGGACTCCCGCCGGCACTGTTCGACAATCGTGCCCAGCGTACCGACGATCGTACGCTGCTTCGGGTAGGTCGCCCAGATGATCACGGCGACGGGCGTGTCGGGGCTTCGGCCCAACGACAGGAGTTGACGCGCAATAAGGGGAAGGCTCTTCACGCTCATATAAAACGCAAGCGTGCCCTGCAACGCAATCTTGCCGAGGTCCGTTTCTCCCGTTTCAAGCGCCTGTTCGTCATGACCTGTAATGAGCGTCACGCTGGTCGACAACCCCCGGTGCGTCACAGGAATGCCGGCGAACGACGGCGCGGCCAGCCCCGCCGTCACGCCCGGGACCACCTCGATCGGCACCTCGTGCGCCGCCGCGTACAACGCCTCCTCGCCCCCGCGCCCAAATACAAAGGGATCTCCACCTTTGAGGCGCACGACCCGTTTGCCTTGCTTCGCGTGTTCTACCAGAAGGCGGTTGATCTCTTCCTGCGTCAACGTGTGACGGTCTGTCGCCTTCCCTGCGAAAACGTGCTCCGCGCGCGCCGCATAGGCGAGCAACGCATCGTTGGCCAGCGAATCGTAAAACACAATGTCTGCATGTTCGAGCACCTCGCGTCCGCGCACCGTGATCAATCCGGGATCGCCCGGACCCGCGCCGACAAGGTAGATCTTTCCCGAAGGCATCGTCATCGAATCGCTGCGATCAACGCCGCAGCGCCCTGCTCAATCAAGCGGGCCGCGGCCGCCCGGCCCAGTTCTGCGGCTTCTCCCATCGGGCCATCGATCGAGGCGCGCAGAACGGTCGAGCCGTCGACACTGCACACGCACGCGTGGAGCTGCAATGTGGACTCGTCGCGCCGCCGCGCCAACGCCCCTACCGGCACCTGGCACCCCCCTTCCAGCGCCGCGAGACAGGCGCGTTCCGCAGTCGTCTCCGCGGTCGCCGACTCGTCCGCGATTCCACGAACCAATTCCGTCACCTCGGCATCGTTTGATCGGACTTCCAATCCAAGCGCGCCCTGCCCCGGCGCGGGCAACATCACGTCCACCGGCAGGATGGACGAAATGCGTTCGGCCAGGTTGAGTCTTTGCAATCCCGCGTATGCCAACACCGCGGCATCCACTTCGCCTTCCGCCACCTTTCGCAGACGCGTCTCGACATTTCCACGAAGGTTTACGATCTCGAGGTCGGCGCGCACTGCCAACAACTGCGCCCTGCGCCGCAGACTTGAGGTCCCGACTCGCGCGCCGACGGGCAATTCGCCCAACAGAGGGTGACGCGCGCAAACGAACGCGTCGTGCGGGTCCTCCCGTTCGGGCGTCGCCGCCAGCACGAGACCGGCCGGCAATTCGGTGGGAAGGTCCTTCAGGCTGTGGACCGCGAGGTCCACTCGCCGTTCGAGCAGCGCGACCTCCAACTCGCGCGTGAACAGACCTTTTCCGCCGATTTGCGCCAGCGGCGCGTCCAGCACTTTGTCGCCCTGCGTTTGGATAATCTCGATCGCAACGTCCAGCCCGGGCGATGCCGCACGCAGCAACTCGGCGACCGCGCGCGCTTGTGTGAGCGCCAGCCGGCTCCCCCGGCTGCCGATGACCAACCGGGATTTCACGGCGCCTCGCGCAGGCCAAAAATGCGTTTCACCAGATGCAGGACCGTGTGCGGATCGTGGTCCGTCACCTCGCGTTTGATCTGAACGCGGGGCCGATGCAGCACGGCGTTCGCAAGCCGCTTCGAAAATCGGGTGAGCAACTCCCGGACCTCCTTGTCGTGGTCGCCAAAGTCGCGGAGCGAAGCGAGTTCCCGTTCGAGTTCGCGCTCCCGGATGGCGTTGATTTCTTCCGCCATCAGCACAATGGTCGGCTCGGCAATCAACCCCTGCATCCAAGTCCAGAATTGATCTACGCCCGCGTCAACGCGCTTCATGCACAGGTCGATTTCCTGCCGCCGCGCCTCCATATTCGCCTCGGTGACGGTCTGCAGATCGTCCACGTCGTACAGATAGACGTTGTCCATCCGCTTGACCGCCGGATCGATGTTGCGCGGCACCGCGATATCAATCACAAAGATCGGGGCATTCCCCCTCCGCTTCAGCGCCCGATGGAAATGCGCCGGCCCCAGCAAATAATGGGGCGCCGCCGTTGATGAAATGATAATGTCCGCCCGGTGAAGGTTTTCATCCAGGGACTCGAAGGGCAGCGCCTCGCCGCGTACCCGCGACGCGAGTTCGATGGCCTTCTCGTGGCTGCGGTTCACCAGCAACACCCGATCGACGCCCCGCGCCACAAGGCTGCGCAGCGTCACACCGCCCATCTTGCCGGACCCAATAATCATGACCGTCTTGCCCGCGAGGTCGGAAAAGATGGATACCGCAAGTTCAACGGCTACGCTGCCGACCGAGACCCGTCCCGCGCTGATGTTCGTGTTCGAGCGCACGTCTTTGGCAACGGAAAATGCCTTCTGAAACAGCGCCGCCACCACTTTGTCCGTGCACTGCTCTGATTGCGAAATGAGAAACGCATCGTGCACCTGCCCCAGAATTTGCGCTTCGCCTACCACCAAACTGTCCAGACTCGAGGCCACCCGAAACAAATGGCCGACCGTTTCACGCCCTTCGTATTCGTACAAGGACGATTGAAACTCGCTCTCCGGAATGGAGTGCCATTCGCTGAAAAACCGTCGTATCACCCCGTGCGCCTCCGACGGCGAACCTTCCGTGCTCGCATAGGCCTCGACGCGGTTGCACGTGCTGAGAATGACGACACCCGCGTTGCTCAGCATGGCCCGCAGTTTCATCAGCGCCCGGGGCAATTCCCGCTCCGGAAAATGCAGGCGTTCCCGCAACTGGACCGGGCTCGTGTGGTGGCTCAGACCGGTCACCACGAGGTTCATGCGGACTTCCCCCAGAAACGGTAGCCTTCAACCCCCGCGAGGCCGACGAGCATATACATGCCGAGGATGATGGAAGACCCGATCAGCACCAGATACGCGAGCTTCTGACCGCGCAACCACCCGATGCGGCGCGTATGATACGCCGCCGCATACAGGATCACCATGAGAGCCGAGAACACGGCGCGCAGAATCTTTGGTGAAAACCACCAATCCGGATCGAGTTCTTCGCTAAACCGCACCGTCCCGATGAGACCCAACACCAAGGTGATGACAAAGAACGGATACCCGTACTGAATCAGTCGGTAGAGCGTTCCGTCCAGGTGTTCAAGCGCGGGCAGCTTCGATGCGATCCCCGTCGTACGTAATCGCTTCAGACTGCGCGATTGAATGATGTAGGCCATGCTGGTCAGGCTCGCCACAAAGAAAAGAGCATACGCGAGAAATGCCAGACCCACGTGAATCACCAGGAATAGCCCGTTCAACTCCTTCGGCTCGCTGTGAAGCTGACCGTAGCCCGCCACCGCATTGCATCCGTACACGACAAGCAGCGCCGGCGCGTAAAAACAAAGTAGCGTCCGAACGCTGCCCTGGCGGGCGAGCGCGAGGACGATAAAGGTCGATAAGAGTATTAGAAGGTTGAGCGCATCAACCGGCGTTGTCAGCGGAATCAGCCCGAACATCAGCCACCGAAGAAGAAACACAATCAATAGCGCCGCCGCTCCGACACTCAGGACCCGGTATACGGCCGCCAACATGGGCGGTGATTCACGCCGCACGTACAGATACGCGAGGGCGCCGGCGAGCGCGAAGAGGGCAAAGCCCGCGAAAAATGTGATATCCAATGCCGCGATCATGGTTGACACTATCGAATTTTCAAAGTCAGAGAATACCCAATTGGGACCGTCATGCGCCAATCGCCCCGCTGCCCTTTCACGCGGCGGGAAGCGGTTCACGCGGACACCATACGCAAGTCAAGCCGAGAGCTGTGGAGGCTCCTATCGGGTGTACAACGAACAACGCGCCCGTTCGGCACTCCTGTTGACAATACCCGGTGCGGTTACGATACTGAACGCCTTTTACCATTCGTCGTGTGTCAACTTCTCTCGAGGGTGAGTTCATGAGCACATTGGTATTTCCGTATGGCCCCATCCCTGGCGCGCCTGCCCGACGCAGCCGTTACTGCATCATCGCGGCCGCCGTCCTTTGCGGCCTGTTTTCAGTCTGCGCCCAAACGGCTGATGAAGACAGCGTAGACCGCGACTACAGCGCCGAACTGGAACGCATACCGCCAATCGAACCCGCCGATGCCCTCGGTTCGTTCGAAGTCAAACCCGGTTTCCGAATGGAACTCGTCGCGGCCGAACCGCTGGTCCGTGACCCCATTGCAATCGCGTTCGACGAAGACGGACGCGCCTATGTCGTCGAAATGTGCGGCTATTCCGAACAACGCGACGAAAACCTAAGCGCTATCGCCCTGCTGGAAGACACCGACGGCGACGGTACCTTGGACAAACGCAGCGAATTCCTAACGGGACTTGAGTGGCCGACCGCCGTCGCATGCTATCAGGGAGGTGTGTTTGTAGGCGTACCGCCCGACTTGCTCTATTGCAAGGACACCACCGGCGACGGCCAAGCCGACGTGCGGGAGGTGGCCTACACCGGGTTTGGTACAAGCAACGTACAAGGCATGATGAACACCTTGACGTGGGGACTCGACAACCGAATTCACGGCGCGGGCAGCAGCAACGGGGGCGAGGTGTCGCAACCGAACGATCCGAACGCGCCACACGTTTCCATCCGGGGACGCGACTTCTCCTTCGATCCGCGCACGCGATTGTTCCGCGCCGAAAGCGGGGGCGTCCAGCACGGATTGACATTCGATGTCTGGGGGCGCAAATTCCTCTCGCACAACAGCTACCATTGCGAATTTGTGCTGTTTGATGACCGCTACATCGCTCGCAACCCCTACCTCGCCGCGCCTTCCTCACATCGAAACATCGCCGCCGACGGTCCCGCCGCCGACGTCTTTCGCATCAGCCCTGTCGAGCCCTGGCGCATCGTGCGAACGCGACTGCGCGTCAAAGGCCTGGTACCGGGCCCAATCGAAGGCGGCGGAACAGCGGCCGGCTACTTCACCAGCGCCACCGGAATCACCGTGTACAAGGGAGACGCATGGCCCGATGAATACTACGGGAATCTTATCATCGGCGATGTCGGCAGCAATCTCATCCATCGCAAGACGGTGCGCCCGGACGGCGTCGCGCTGATCGCCGAACGCGCAGACCCCGACACGGAGTTCGTGCGCTCGAAAGACATTTGGTTCCGTCCCGTCCAATACTGCAACGGTCCGGACGGTACGCTGTACGTGTGCGACATGTACCGCGAAGTGATCGAACACCCCCTGAGTCTGCCCCCGATTATCAAGAAGCACTTGGATTTGACAAGCGGACGCGACCGCGGACGTATCTACCGAATCGTGCCGGAGGGGTTCACCCAACAGCCACCACTCAAATTGGGCCGGGCGGCGACCGAGGAATTGGTCCCCTTACTCGAACACAAAAACGCCTGGCACCACGAGACGGCGATGCGATTGTTGTACGAACGCCAGGATCCCGCCGCGGCGCCCGGTCTGCGGAAGCTGGCCGCGAAAGCGCCAAGCCCCGAAGCCCGCGTGCGCGCCTTGTACGCCCTGTCAGGTTTGGGCGCGCTCAGCGCCGAATCCGTGTCGGCCGCACTGCGCGATCCTCATCCGCGTGTCCGCGAGCACGCGGCCCGTCTTGCCGAGCCCTTTCTCGCGAACAGCCCGGCGTTGCATGAACAGCTCGCCCAACTCGCCGAAGACGAAGACGTGCGCGTCCGATACCAAACCGCCTTCTCGCTGGGCGAGGCGCGCGGGAAAACGACAAATGACGCGCTCGCGACAATCGCAATCCGAGACGCCGGCGACCCGCTCATCCGTCTCGCGATCCTCAGTTCGTCCGCTCCTGATTCCAGTGGTCTTTTCGAAACGGTCTTTCAGAACGTCGAGTTCCGCCAACGCGAAGACGGTCAGAGCTTCTTGGGCGAACTTGCTCGAATGGTCGGCGCGCTCGGCGATGAACAGGCCCTCGCGGTCGCTTTCGCCCGATTGGATGGCTTGCCCGACGCGGAAGCCGACTTTGCGAACGGTCTCGTCCAGCAGCTATTGAACGGCCTGGCACTGTCGGGCCGAAACGCTCTTGCCGGGTCAGTCCTCGCAAACAGCCCGAAGTCGGAGGCCATGCTGCGCGGCGCAATCGAAAAGGCGCGCGGCGCCGTCGGCAACGCCGAACTTCCGGTTGCGGCGCGGATTCGCGCGATCGAGACCCTGGCATTTGATTCCTATGACAATCTCAAGGCCGTCCTGACGCCACTGTTCGATCCGCGGCAACCTGCCGAAATCCAGCTTGCCGCGCTGGCAACGCTGCGAAAGTTCGACCACGTGGAAGTGCCGCAAATTCTGCTCGCGGCATGGCCCGATCTCAGTCCCCAGATGCGCTCCCAAGCGATAGAGGCGCTGTTTTCGCGCAAGTCGTGGACCCTGGCCCTGCTGGACTCAATCGAACGTGGGGAGTTCAGGCCGTCGCAACTCGACTCGACGCGCATCCGCGCATTGCAGGCCCATATGGATCCCGAGGTCCAGTCGCGAGCGAAAACCCTGCTCGCGAGCTTCGAGTACGGATCGCGACAACAAATCGTGGACGCCTATCAGGGCGCACTCACCATCCAGGGAAATCCTGCTACGGGTAAAGAAATCTTTCGGGAGAACTGCGCCCAATGCCACAAACTGGAGGGAATCGGCTTTGATGTCGGGCCCGAACTAACGACAGTCGCGCAAGCCGGGGCCGAAAAAATCCTGGTCAATGTCCTCGATCCGAACCGGGAGGTCAACCCGCAGTACATCAATTACATGATTGACACGAGCGACTTCGAGTCGCACAGCGGCATCATCGCATCCGAAACGGCCACCAGTATCACGCTGAAGCGGGCCAACGGCGAATCGGACACCATCCTTCGAGTAAACATCGATTCCATTCGCTCCGATAATCTGTCCATCATGCCTGAAGGCTGGGAAGAAACCATCGACCAACAAAAAATGGCCGACTTGATCGCATACATCATGTCGGTAAAGTAGGGCAAATCCTTGCAACACATGGCATTCACCGGCCGGCAACGATGATGAACGGAAACAAAGGGAAAAGTGACAGCAAAGTACATCGCGCGATCGCGACTTTACTTCGCATTCAGGACCTTCGCGGATGACTGCGCGGATTACACCCATGGGACGACGCGCGTTTCTCCGCACCGCCGCCGCCACCGGCTTGGCATTCCGGGCCCGGGCGGACAAGGCATCCGCTGGTGTCGGCCCTTCCTACCGCTATATCGACGTGCATACCCACCTCGGGCAGGAGTGGGGCAACCGGCCGCCTCTGTCCGCGGTCGAATTGCTCGCATGGATGGACAAGCACGAAATCGGCAAAGCCTGCGTCATGCCGTTGGTGTCCCCCGAATCCTGGGACCATATTCTGACGACCGACTATGTGTTGCGGGAAACCGCGCCCCACCGGGACCGATTGGTTCCATTCTGTGCGCTCGATCCGCGGGCGAACTACCACCCCACCTTCGAGGCAAAGGTCAAGCACCTGGAACGATATGTCGACGCCGGAGCCAAGGGGTTCGGCGAACATAAGTGCGGCGTGCCGATCGACGACCCTCGAAATATCGAGGTCTTCGCGGCGTGCGCCGAACTCAAACTGCCCGTGCTCTTTCATCTGGATAACGATCGCAATATGGACGTTCCCGGCCTCCCAGGGCTGGCGCGGGTCCTTGAAGCCGTCCCGAACGGCATCTTTATTGGGCATGCGAACGGCTGGTGGGCGAACATTTCGGCTGACGTCACCCAACAACAAATGGGCGAATACCCGGGTGGCGCCGTCGCACCCGGCGGCGCCATTGATGCGCTCATGGATCGGTTCCCGAATCTCTACGGTGACCTCTCCGCAGGAAGCGGATCAAACGCCATCTTGCGTGATATCGAATTCGGACGCGCATTTCTCGTCCGCCGCGCAGACCGGCTACTATTCGGGACCGATTACCTTGCGCCCGGTCAGCAGGTACCCCAATTGAGTCTGTACAAGGAACTCGACCTACCCGGCGATGTGCGCGCGAAAATCTTCAGGGAGAACGCGTCGCGGCTGCTCGCATTATAAATCCGACTCCGTGGGTCTCAAGTCCGGCGGCATTTCCCTCAGAATTGCTACGCCCGTGCTTGTGCCGATGCGGTCGGCGCCCGCGGTGATCATCGCCATCGCGTCCGCGTAGGATCGGATACCGCCCGCTGCCTTCACACCAAGACGGCTTCCAACCACCTGCCGCATCAACGCCACGTCTTCGGCGGTTGCGCCGGCCCGCCCGTAACCGGTCGACGTCTTCACAAATGCCGCCCCCGATCGCATCGCCATTTCGCACACCGCGATCTTCTCTTCGGTCGTCAAATAGCTCGTCTCGAGAATCACTTTCAGGGGCACGTTGTCCACCGCTTTCACGACGGCCGCAATCTCCCGCTCCACGAAGCTGGGGAAACCCGATTTCAACGCCCCGATATTGATGACCATATCCAGTTCGGTGGCGCCGCTCTTGACGGCCTCCCGCGCCTCCTCCACCTTGATCCGCGCCGTGTTCGCGCCCAGCGGGAATCCCACGGTTACACTCACTCCGACCCCGGATCCGCCCAGCCTCTTGGCGCAGAACGACGTCCATACCGGATTCACCGACACCGCGGCGAACCCGCACTGTACCGCTACGTCGCATAACTCGGTGATCTCGGTCTGCGTGGCATTCGCCCGCAACAGCGTGTGGTCGATCAGTTTGGCCAACTTCGCCCGCGTCAACGTCTCCGCTCCTTCGGCTGCTTGCCCATGAAGGCCCAGTGTACATCAGCAGCCGAGTACATTGACAGCCGCGGAGATTTCCATCGCTCGAATAGTATAAAATGGGCCTTGCAAGGTAGTGCCGAATCCGACAGGTGTTCTCCGGAGCAGATTGGATGTCCCCGGTGGAAACAAAGCGTACGCTGCGCCAAATTCTCTACGATGAAATTCTGCCCACGGTGCAGAAGCCTTCGCGCTATCTCGGCGCGGAACTGAACTCGACTCACAAGAATCGTAACGACGTCGAACTGCGCGTCGCGCTCGTCTTTCCCGATCTCTACGACTTGGGCCTCGGCAACCTCGGTATCCTCATTTTGTACGCCATTCTGAACGAGCGCCCCTGGTGCTGGTGCGAGCGAGCCTACGCCCCCGCGCCGGACATGGAGGCAGCCCTGCGCGCACGGCGCCTGCCCCTCTTCACGAACGAGTCCAAGGACCCGCTCGGCCGCATGGACCTGATCGGATTCACGCTGCAATCCGAATTGACATACACCAATATTCTCAACGCCATCGATCTCGCAGAGTTGCCGCTACGCTCGAATGACCGCGGCGACTCTCATCCGCTGATCATGGCGGGCGGTCCGTCCGTGTTTAACCCGGAGCCACTCGCGCCTTTCATTGATTTCTTTGTGATTGGCGAAGGCGAAGACGTCGTTGTCGAGATTGTCGAACTCCTTCGCGCCATGAAACACCGGAGCCGGCGCGACAAACTCGAGGCCCTGGCCCGGCTGGAGGGCATATACGTCCCCTCGCTGTACCCCTTCGAAACGCTACGCGACGGACGCATCCTGCCGGCCGAAGACGCCCCTAAGATCGTCAAGCGAACGGTCCAGGACCTCGACGGCGCGAAGTTCCCCGTGAATTACATCGTGCCGTATACCCAGCAGGTGCACGATCGGGTCGGCCTCGAAGTGTTGCGCGGCTGCACGCAGGGTTGCCGGTTCTGTCAGGCCGGCATGGTGACGAGGCCCGTGCGCGAGCGCAGCCTGTCCAATATCGACCAACTCATGGAACGAACGCTCGCCGCCACCGGCTACGAAGAGATTTCGCTGGTGTCGTTGTCGACGTGCGACTTCTCGCGACCCCGCATGCTGGTTGAACAGGCCGCCCGCCGTGCCGCCGAAAGCAATGTCAGTGTGTCCCTCCCGTCATTGCGGCTTGATTCCTTTTCCGTCGAACTCGCCGACATGGTGGCCGGCGTGCGCCGCAGCGGGTTGACCTTTGCCCCCGAGGCGGCAACGCCGCGGCTGCGCGCACTCATCAACAAGTGGATTCCCGACGAAGACCTGCTGAACATGTCGTACGAGGCGTACAAGCGCGGCTGGAACCACGTGAAAACGTACTTCATGATCGGCCTTCCGACCGAGCGCGATGAGGACGTCGAGGCAATCGCCGAACTTTGCCTTCGCACGTTGAAGCTGGGGCGGTCCGTCAATCCAAGGGCCCGCGTGAACACCGGCGTATCGACCTTTGTACCCAAACCGTTCACGCCATTCCAATGGGCCGAGCAAATTCCGCTCGAAGAGGCCTACCGCCGCCAAGGCATTCTCGAACGACGCTTCCGGAACAACGCCGGCATTCGGTTCGGACGCCACGACCCGGAAACAACGTTCATCGAAGGTTTGATCACCCGCGCCGACCGTCGGGGCGCCGACCTGATTGAAGCGGCATGGCGAAACGGCGCGCGCCTCGAATCCTGGAGCGAGTACTTGAACTTCGAAGCGTGGCGCAAGGCGATCGAGCAGACGCGCTTCGACGTGCGCGAAGCGATGCGCGAACGCAGCCTGGACGAGCGCCTTCCCTGGGACCACATCGACGTTCTGATACCGAAAAAGTGGTTCCAGGAGGATTGGCGGCGGGCCTTGGAGTTGAAGCACGCGGCGGACTGCCGCGCCGGCAAGTGCCACTTGTGCGGCGTCATCTACCGCGAACGCGAACTTTGCAGGCATATGCTGAAGCGACAAAAACAGGGACGCGCCGAGGAACAGAACTGGATGCCGTCTCCCCTGCCGAAGTACGTCGAACCGGAGCCCGTACAGCGGTTGCGCTTCCGTATCGGACGCTCCGGCGAAGCGCGCTTCCTGTCTCATCTGGAGTTGATGAACGCATGGATTCGCGCCCTCCGCCGCGCTCGGGCGCCGCTGTCATACTCGCAAGGCTTCCACGCCCACCCAAAGGTCACGTTCGCCACCGCCCCGCCGGTCGGTGAGGAATCCATCGCCGATTACATGGACATCGTGTTGAAGGAGCGAGTCGATCCGCGCGAACTCCTCGCCAGACTGCAGGCGACCCTCCCCGAGGGATTCCGCGCTTTTGAGGTGTCGGAAACGGCCCTCCGTGCGCCGGCTCTGATGGCCGCCTGCACCGGTTTCGGGTACACGCTGTACGCCGCCGCAGACGGCCGCCTCCTCGCCGCCCGTCTTCGCACCCTGCTCGACGCCGACGAGGTGTTGGTTGAGCGCGACGTAAAGGTCAAGGACTCCCGAGGTCGGGAAAGACGCCAAAAGGCCCAAATCGATATTCGCCCGATGATCCGCCGCCTCGAGCTGAAGGAGGCGGCAGGCATGCAAGCCGTCGTCGATCTGGACGTCGAAATTGTAAACGGCCGGTCTGCGCGTCCCCGCGAAATCGTCCTGTTGTTGGGTCTCGATCCGATGACGACCCGCGTCCTCAAACGCGAGACCTTCCTTGAAGACGCCCGGACCGCCGTCAGCGAATTGGCCCCCGCATAGTCCACCATCGCGAATCCTGACGCCGCACCGATGATCCAAGCGGCGAATGAGACAGCTCCACGGCAATTCGACCGCGATCGAAACGAACCGGCGCACCCCTAGGTCCGCCTGCCCCCGGTCCGTTTTCATTCCGCGGGTACAGCGCCCAGGGAACCGAATTCGCCCGCGCCAAGCGTACAACACTCCCGGGCCGTGGCCGTCCGTTCCGCGTTTCCGCGCCGAAGCCCAATCTAGGTTCGCTGAAAACTCGGCACTGCTCTGCTGGCGAATCGGTCTCGCGCCCAAGGCCGGGAAGGAACGGCGACCCGCTTTCAACATTGTGACCATTCCTTCAGGATTGCTACAGTGAGTCGAGGGCGGACCAGAGAGAGCAACGATAGTTCGACACGAGCGTGGGCGCCGGAGCACAAACCCAGTGGAGCGGTCATGGCCGAGTTCGCTCAGGGCGTGAGTCGCCCACGCCCGGACCGCCACTCAAAACGGAGGGCGATTTCCGTGGCCAGAGCAGTCCTTATTCTAGCCGCCTGCCTTGCAGTGGCCGTTAATCCTGCCGCGCAACCGCCGAACGCAGGCGATTTGAATGCGCTTCACGCCCTGCTCGAGGCGAATAAAGGTCAGTCGATCCACTTACCCGCGGGTCACTATCGGATGGACAGACCCCTTGTCATCACCACGGACGACACCGTGCTGCACGGTCAGGCCGTCATTATTCAGACCAATCCCGACGCAGACATACTTCGAATCGAGAACGCAAAAGGCGTTCGTATCTCCGGGCTCACGCTGAAACGGGAAACCGGACGCGCGGAATCGACCGCATCGGGCATACGCGCCGAAAACTGCGCGCGGCTCGATATCGACGGCGTCCGCGTCATCGACAACTGGAGCCAGGCGGGGACGATCCATCTGGATCGGTGCTCCTCGTCGAGTGTCCGCCGGAGCGAAGTGCTGAACTACAAACGAATTGGCGTGGACGATCGCACCGCGAGCGAACTGTACGGCTACGCGTTTCGAGTCATTGACGGGACCGGCATCCTCGTGACCCATTCCGACGGCATTCAGATCCAAGACAACCGGGTCATCGAAGAGCGACTCTACCCGACGCGGGAGACGAAGGAGCGATATCAACTCGGCGACTTTACGGACGGCAGCCAACCCTTGAAGAAGGGCAGGCTCGCTCCGCCGGGGACCTACGCAAACAACTGGCACCAGGGATCGGCGATCACGGTCACCTCGCCGGAGTCCACCCGCCATGTGCTGATCAGCGGGAACCTGATCCGAAACGCCGCGCAGGGCATCGACATGCACTGCGACAATGTCACTTGTTCGAACAACGTCATTGATCACGCCTTTCTCGGCATCAAGTGCATGCATGGTTCGAGGTGCGTCATCATCGCGAACAACACGGTCACGCATATGGACCTGTGGGGATTGGTGATGCTGCCGGGTGTCCTCTCCCACCCGGCGCAAAGTCCCGACGACGACCGGCCCGCCCGCGGCCCGAACTACACTCGGGGCAATATCATCGCAAACAATATTTTTTCCGATTTCGGTTTCGGCCACGAATATTACAATTGGGAGGACAGCACCGGGCGCGTTATCAGCCTCGAGTCCGGCCAGTTGCCCGAGAACCCCGTCATGACCGACGTGTTGGTCGTCGGCAACATCGTTTACGACGCCGGCGCGGACAAGCTTCTGGTTGACGGCACCCCTCAGACCGTTCCGCCCAGATACAAGTTTGCGGTCTACCTGGACACCAATCCGCCGCCCCAGGGAATCGTATTTCGTAACAACATTCTGCACCCCGGTAGCGAGGGCGTTTCGAATGTTCCTATAGGGGAGTGACGGAAGCGGGCTGAGTCATGGGGCCTCGCGCCGCAGCACCTTGATCAATTCGAGAATCCGCCCCTCGATTTCGAAAAACCGCAGCACGCCTTTCTTGTCGATGAGTACGGTCTGCGGAATGGAAAAAATGTCGTACAAGTCGAAAGTTGCGGTGTCCAAATCGATCCCGACCGGAAACCGAATGTCGTACTGCTGGATGTATTCCTGTACTTCTTTCGGTTCGCTCAAACTGTCGTGAATGCCCACTACAGCCACGTCCCCCGAGTCCCGATAGATATCGTGAAGCGTGTTCAGCAGGGCCATCCCCGTCACACTGCGTTCCGTTGCCCCGAACCCGCCCCAGAACGTGAGTACCACCACTTTACCCCGCATGCCCTGGAGCGTCAGCCCGCTCGAGCTCTCGCCGGTCATAGGGAGATTGAACCACGTCGAACATTGGATTTCCGGCGCAGGCTTGTCGCGAAACGGACCCAGCGGATTGACGACGCGCGACGGGTCGCACGGAGCGATGTTCGGCTCGAACGTATCGAGTGAAACGTTCAGCGACTCCGATTCACCGGGCAGCGACACCGAAAAATCCTTGCGCAGGAACCGAAAAGCGTCCTCCGCGCGAAACCGCGCCTCCCCCTCCGCGGGCGCGCGATTCAGGCGCAAACGGAATGCGCCCTCCGCATCGGTCACCGCCCACTGCGGCGAAGCGAGGTTCACCGTCGAAACAACCACCTTCTCCGCCGGTCTCCCGCCTTCCCGATGGACCACGCCGGCGATTTCCGGCAATTCCACGAGGCGAATCGGATTGGGCAGGTCAAAGTCGCGATCCACAACCTCGATTTCCACCCCGGTACTGCGGTCGGCGATGTATCCGTCCGGCGGTTGAACATACACAAGACCTCTGCCCGCCGCCGTACTCAAGGTGAAAGCGCCGCTGACGTCCGTAATCGCCTGATCGTACACACTGCCATCGATGACGTAATACACCGTCACGCCTGGAACCGGATTGTCCTCCCCTCGCGACAACACTCGCCCTCCGACCCGACGCGCAACCGGCATCCTCAGGTCGCAGATCACCTCCTCGTCAGCCGCGGCCACCGACGCGCGCACGGGATGCGGGGTAGCATAGTCTGGGTGCTTCGCAGTAACCATGAAACCTCCCGGAGGCGCCAACACCTCATAGAATCCATCCGGATCGGTCACGGTCTCGGTGAGTTCTTTCCACGGCGGAGGTCCGGACCGAAAAACGGATACGCGCGCATTCGCAATACCGGCCCCTGCTTCGTTGGTCACCCGGCCCCGCAACGGCGTCCCACGCCTGAGTTGGAGCGTAAGTTCCCGCCCACCGACCGGATAGTAGATCACACGCTCATCCACAAACTCACGGTGACCGATCACTAACGAGACGTGACCGCCCTTGGGAAGGTTTTCAATCAATAGATGTCCCGTCTCACTGCTGCGAGGATTGGGAAATCCGTGCCGGGTCAGGTCGTCCACTGAAACGTGGAACCGGTCGTTAATCGTCATCTGGAGTAACCGTGCTCCTTGGACGGGCGACGGCGGCTGGTCTGTTGCGGTGCGAGGATCCCGGCTGCGTTCCAGGAGGCGTACCCGCATCGAGTCGGGCTCAACCAGCACAATCTGCACGTCGGACGGCCCCACCGCATTCGCGTCGATCCCCCCGTACGCAAACCCTTCCTTCCACGCCACAATCTCGACGGGACCGACAACTACGTCCCGAAACCGGAACCGGCCGTTCGAGTCGGCTTGGGTCCGTTGCGGCCGGCGATCCTGCACGAGCCAGACCGTGGCGCCTTCAACCCCCGCTGAATGGCTGTCTACGACGGTTCCATTCACGTCGAATCCGGCCCCGGACGACACGGAAGCGAGAAACAGCAATACGACACAAGGCAAAACCGGAATCGTGCGAGGACGCAACTTCAACGCGTTACCCCTGTGCGGACGACACCAACGAGTGCATCGCCCACGCCGGCGGCATTCCCGCGGTTTCGAGCACCACCTTGCCCTCGGCGTCCAGCAGATACGTGGTCGCGGGACCCGGCGGGGAACCTTGAAGAACGACAACCCCCCCCGCCTCGCCCGAAAAAGGGCCTTCAACAATGGCCGCGAACACAGTGTGATCGGCGTGTAAAGCCTCGCGCGCCCCCTCGAGTGCGTCTACAATCATAGGCGCTTCACCCGGCGAGGTGTACACCACCACGGCCCGTTGCCCCGCGCGCAACGATTCCGCCGCGGGCAGGGTGCCTGTCAATAACCGGTTCTCGTACCAAGGAAGCTTCCTTCCGGCCAACCCCTTCTGCTGTTTCAGGGGTTTGTCACCTTTTTCCCCCATCGTCACCACGATCCGACCAAGATCCTTGGACGAACCCGGCTCGACATTGAACGGTATGGATCGTCCAAACGCATCAGGTCCAGTCGACACCAGACACGCCGCCGGCAGATACGGCACCATCCCTGGCCAGGAAAACACCCCTCCGGCCCCGGTCACCGTCCGCCACAGCGGGAGCGGCTCGTCATCGCTGTCACTTTGAAACAAGGCCCCGACGACTGCGCCTTCAATGGGCTTGTCCTTGGTCGTCACGGCCATCCCGCTCACCGTCGCGTAGGGCAGAAGCTGAACCGTTGCGTCCGCGGCCTGCCGAGCATCCAGCGAAAATATCGCTCCCTCCGCCGTTGACGGCGACTCGGCCATCCCGATGATCTTCCCGCTGGAGGGCGCCTGGGCGATCTCCAACTGTACCCGCCCGGATGAATTCGCGGTCTGCCACCGGTACTGCGTCGGGCGAATCAGGCGAACCAAAGCGCCAGATACCGGCTGTCGATTCGAATCAACAACGGTGACGCTGTAACCGGGAAGCGGCGATAACCAATACGTCGGCAGTTCGATGTTGTCACCCTGCTTCACCATGACCGAAATCACGTTCCGCTCCGGCCTTGCGTACCCGGGCGCGGGCTCGACGCGCACCGAGTTTTCCCCTTCGGCTGCGGCAAACGCAAAGGCGCCGGACGGCCCCGTCGTTACCACGGCAGCCGGGCTGCCAAACGCGGTCAAATACAACTTCGCGCCGGCTAGCGGACTGCCGCTACGCGGATCCCGCACAACACCGTAAATCCGGCCGGTCCCCGCGACCCGCAATGTCACGTTCTGCATGGGTTCCGTCCCGGTCACCGAAAGCTTTTCCCAGCCCGGGCTGCGCAGTTCCATGCTCGCGGCCTGATATAGGTAGACCCCCGGATTCAACTTGATCAGAAACCGGCCGGACGAGTCGGTCCGCGTTACAGCGGTGTCATGCGGCGGGCGGGCCGTCTGAACAATGATCGCCGCATTGGCGACCGCCAACGATCCGTCGCGTGACAGAACAAGGCCGCGAACGGTCACGCCTTCGCTCAATTGGACCTGAACGTCCTGGCTTCCAACCATCACGTCGGATACGCCCTGCTGAGCGTACGAAGGATGGCCGACTTTGAGCGCCACGGTGCCGCCCGCCGGCAAATTCGAAACGGCAAAGCGTCCATTGTCATCCGAAGCAGGTTCCGCAAATCCGAATTCCACGAGTTTTGCAAGTGGGATTCCGACCTTGTCATGGTCCTGAATCAATACGCGCGTGACCCGCGCAGCCGCTACGGGCAAACCCTTGTAGTTCGTTACCCGGCCGGACACGGCGGCTGGCCGCCGAAGTTGAACTTCAATTCCCGCTGCGTCGTCCTCAAGGGTCACCTTCTGACTTCGTCCGCCAAATGCGTACCCCTCGGCAATGGCGAACACCCCCACGAGCCCCGCAGGCACATCCGTAAACGAAAACGTCCCATCCGGGCCGGAACTCGTTGCGATCAGCGGCGCGCCCAACCCTGCTTCTAGAAACACGCGCGCCCCAGAGACGACCTGCGCACCCTCCCCAACGACCGTCCCCGAAAGTGTGGAAGCCGGCGACGACGCGGCCCCCACCACGGCCAATGCGAACAGAGTCGCTGCGACCCTCACTGTTGCCCCTCCCGCGTTGACATTTCGGGCCGGCTCTCGCTCACCGACACCGAATAGAAGATACACAGTCCCTCCCCCGCACGGATTCCGGCTTTTCCCGCGACCACGTGCGCGGGCTGTCGGGACTCAATCACTTTGTCACCGTCGAGATACGCCGTAATTCTAGCCGCCCTAACTTCAACACGCAACGTGTGGCGCACGGAAGGCGCCACACTCCGCACGTGCGAACTCAGCAGAATCCATCGTGTGCCGTCCAAGTACCACAAATTCATTCCATTCGCGTGAATGGCCACACTGAACATGTTGTGAATCACGCCTTCCTCTTCGAGCACTCGGAACACAATGCCGGGAGCGCCGTTCCCCACGAATGCAACGTCGACCTCCAGGATCAGGTCGCGCGCGGTAAAGTCGCCGAGCAGCGCAATCGCCGGAGCAACACCTCCACGGACCTCGATGGGTAGGTGAGCGCTGTCTTCGGGCGCCGTATTGATCAATCCCTGGTCGACAGGGAAAAAAGCCCCCCACATCCTCGCCGAACCGTCGCGCGCGGCTACCAGTGATTCCAAAGGCCACGGATTCACAGGGGGCGTCGTGGCACATCCAACCAAGAGTAGCGCTGCTGCGGCTGTTACCGTCAAACCGGACCAACGGTGGATTGCCTTCATCGGCGGCCACATCTCCTCTCCGTACGATTTCGCTTCATTGCACTCGCGCCGTGTGCGAGGCCTATCTCAGCGCAATTTTGACAGGATTGGGGAAATCACGTAAAATTACGACGCTACAAGGAGCAATGCCGAATGCAGATGGTTTCGGTTGCCACGTTGGCCCCGGGTCAGGTAGTGGCGGCGCCTGTGACAAATTCCGGCGGCGCAATCCTGTGTCCGGCCGGATTTACCTTGACCGAGTCCGCGATTTCCCGACTGCAGAACGCGGGAATCGAGTTCGTTTCCATTCAGGGCGACGCGGCAACCTGCGAAAACGCCGCCGCCCACGTTCGGCTCGAAAATCTGGAAAAGCGCTTCAGCCGGGTATCGGATCCAATCCTGTTGGAACTTAAGGACGCTGTGGCCGCTCGACTTAATTCGGCTCTTCCCTCCTCCCCTGCGTGAGGGACGGATTCCCGAACCCGCGAAGCGCGTCCGCTGGCACGACATACGGAAAGGCCGCCTGTGCCCCCGACACTTGACCAGCTTCAACAACGTGTCGTCGAAATGGCATGTCTTCCCACGCTTCCCAGTATCGTTCGCAGTATCGGGAACATCGCCGATGACAACAAGACCACCGCGGAGGATATCGCACGATTAGTCTCCGCGGACCAAGTCCTTTCCGCAAAACTCCTCCGTTTGGTGAATTCGCCCGTTTACGGCTTTCCCGGACGAATCTCGAACATCACTCATGCGGTTGTGCTCCTCGGCTTCAATGCGGTGAAGGGCCTCGTCATGGCAACCGCCGTCTTCGACATTGTGGGGAGACCGGGGAAGACCCTATGGGAACATAGCCTGGGATGCGCGGTCATCTGCAGGCGCCTTGCGCAGGCCATCGGCCACCCCGATCCCGAAGAAACAATGGTGGCCGGACTCCTCCACGACTTGGGAAAGGTGGTGCTCGCATACGTCGCGCCTGAGGACTACTCAAGGACCATCCAAACCGCGAAAGAACGAAATCTTTATATCGGCGTGGCGGAAGAAGAAGTATTGGGCATCACGCATACCCGCGTCGCGGGTTGGCTCGCCGTCGAGTGGCACTTTCCCCAGCGTCTGACCGAACCCCTTCTGCACCACCATAACCCCGCCATGGCGAAGGACTTCCCGGATGCCACCGCTATTGTTCACGTCGCGGACATCCTGGCCCGCGGCATGGGATTCGGAGAACCCGGCGATGACACACTCCCCCCGTTCAGTTCTGCCGCCTATCGGACGCTGAAACTGACCCGAGAAAAGCTCGACGACGCGCTTTCCAAAGCGGAAGTTGATTTCAGGACCGGCGCCGACTTCCTGGATATCGGGAGATAGCCGTTGCCATCGACTCCTGTAGTGATAGTCGCCGATACCCGCAAGGACCGCCTCGCGTCCATCGAGATCGAACTCACCGCGGCCGACTACCGGATCGTCCGGTGTGATTCCGCGAAAATGACGCTCGACCAGTTCTATGCACAGCCTCCCCACTGCGTGATTTTGCGCCACGGAATGACCGCCCCGAACGGCCAAAGTCTCCTTGACAGCCTAAAGTCAGATAACGTTTTCGGCTATGTCCCCGTCGTCCTTCTCGTCACCGCCGAGGAACTCGATGCCGGCATCGACTGGACCGCAGTTCCCGCCGATGACTACGTTACCGAACCGTTCCGGGCGGAGGAATTGACGTCGCGCATCGAGATCTGTCGCGCCCGCAGCATGCGCGACGTCAACGCCAACCCCTTGACGGGGCTGCCCGGCAACCTCACCATTGCGCGGGAGGCGGAGCGCAGACTCCGCTGTAACGAACCGTTCGCCTTCGCGTACCTTGACATTGACGGATTCAAGGCGTTTAACGACAAGTACGGGTTCGCCAGGGGCGATGAAGTCATTCGCATGACGGGACGGCTGCTGGTCAGCATCATACGCGCGATTGACCGTTCGAGCACGTATATCGGCCATATTGGCGGCGACGACTTCGTCTTCATGACGCCGCCCGAGGTTATCACCGAAGCGTGCGAACGCGTCCTGTCGGCCTTTGATCGCATTTCGGGCGATTTCTACGATGAAAGCGACCGTGCGCAGGGACACATTCAATCAATCGACAGACAAGGCAACACTCGCGAATTCCCGCTCATGACCTGCTCGATCGGCGCCGTCGAAACGCTCACACGCAGCTTTCCCCACATCGCCGAGTTGTTTGGCAGAGCATCCGAGGTAAAAGCCCACGCAAAACGAACGGCCGGATCTCATTTCGTCGTCGACCGAAGAAAATAGGCGATTGCGAATCGGCCCGTTTCACACGGAATTCTTGGCCCTGGGGCGCGCGCCTCGGCCTCGTTTCAACCCCGCCTGACATTTACAGGCCCTGATTGGGCCCACTTCCGGCTTATCTCTGGCTCAGCATCCGGCCAAAGCTGTGGACGACTTGTCTCTCCAGAAGATCATAATTGAGCCGGTATGCCGCGACCAGCGACTCCTCGCGCGACATGCCGTTCGCGAGGCCGTTCAACATGTTTGCGAGCCCCGCCTGTCCATACCGGTTCCAAAGGAAACGGACCGTCGCATGGGCTTGCCGGTACGCTAGCTGAAGGGTTTCCGGATCCAGCTTGTGGAGTTGGGCCTCTTCCAACTCGGACAAAGGCAACAGCGCCCCGGCCGACTGCGCGCGCTGGAGCAATTCGACGTCGCTGCTCGAC
>BTUX01000020.1:0-27709 GCA_045863315.1 Candidatus Hydrogenedentota bacterium
CGCGTACGCTCGCAAGGGCCGTTTGGGCGGGGGTTGTCGCCATCGCTGGCATTGGCGTTTACTATTGGGCGACGTCCTTTCTTCAGTATCGTGCGTCCTATCCCGGCGGACTTGTCTTCGTCGGACACCGGGTGGATGGCGCGACGCAATACGTTCGTCTGTTCATGTGGAAGCCGGCGGATTACAGGGACACCCTGCCCGCCATGGCGATTCATTTCGAAGACAAGTCGTATGCATTGTCCGAGTTTTCTCCTGAAACCGCCGCATCGCTGGGCGGGACGCTGGACATCGGCGCGTTGTGGGACAGCGAGGGTTGGTTGTTTCAGTACCGCTTCGAAAATGGGAGGTTGACGTACATCTCGATGATGCGGGGGATTGCAGGCGAGCGCTCCGCCCACAGACCCAAGCCTGGAGGGAACGTGCGCTCGACGCCGTTCGCGATATCCCTCAACAACGGCCCGAAATTCATGCTGCCAGTTTCCCAGCGGGAACTAATAGAAAAAGCGGGAAACCCGGACCGGATAACAAAACAAATTCCCAATTGAGCCCATGCGGATTGCTAGGAAAGCCGTCCTTTGTAGTCTTCGTATCCGAATCTGCGCACGACGCGGGTCTGTCCGGTCAAGGGATCGTGGAGTGCGATCGACGGCAGGGGCACACCGTTGAACGTGGTGTTTTTCACCATCGTGTAGTGCGCCATGTCGAGAAAAACAAGACGATCGCCTACCTTTAACGGTTCGTCGAACGAGTAATCGCCGATCACATCTCCCGCGAGACACGTCAATCCTCCCAGCCGGTAGGTGTATTTTTTCTCGTTCGGCATGGCCGCTCCGACAATTTGCGGACGGTACGGCATCTCCAACACGTCGGGCATATGCGCCGTAGCGGACGTGTCGAGGATCGCGATGTCCATGCCATGGTGAAACGTGTCCAGTACGGAGGCGACGAGCACGCCCGTGTTGAGCGCGACGGCCTCGCCCGGTTCGAGATAGACTTGAACCTCGTACCGCTTGCGAAAGGACGATACCAGCCGCACCAGCAACTCGACGTCGTAGTCGGGACGCGAGATGTGGTGTCCGCCGCCGAAGTTAATCCATTTCATCCGTCGGATGAACGGGCCGAACTTTTGTTCGACCACCTTGAGCGTGCGTTCGAGTGAATCGCTGTTCAGTTCGCATAGCGTGTGGAAGTGGAGCCCTTCGAGCCCGTCGAGCGACTCGCCTTCGAAATGCGCGCGCGTCATCCCCAGCCGCGAATACGGCGCGCAGGGGTCGTACAACGCGACCTTCACCTCCGAGTGTTCCGGGTTGATGCGCAACCCGCACGACACTCTCTTCGGGCTCGACTGTACCACCCGCTTGAATCGGTTCCACTGAGAGAACGAGTTGAACGTGATATGGTCGGCGAGACGAACAAGTTCCGGTATTTCGTGGTCGGCGTAGGCGGGCGCGTAGACGTGCACCTCGCCTCCGAACTCCTCGCGGCCCAGCCGCGCCTCGTTCACCGAACTTGCGGTCGTTCCGCGCAGGTACTTCTTCACGATGGGAAACGCGCTCCACATCGCAAACCCTTTGAGCGCGAGAATGATCGTGCAATCCGCGCGATCCTGCACCTCCGCGAGAATTTCAAGATTTCTTCGCAGCGCCTCTTCGTCGACGACGTAGCAAGGAGTCGGAATCCCACTAAACGGGATATTGGGATAGGTCATTGTTTAGCCACCGATGCAGACCGATGCACGCCGATAGAGTTCAATGGGTGAGCCGCTTGATATCGTTTCGCGGCTTGCCGAAATGGATCAGAAGACACGTTTGAATTCCCGTCGCTTTGACTTACTGCAGGCACTCGGCTATATGCGCTTCGCGCGATCTATTCAAACTCGTTCATTCAACGATCAGCCGGCCGCTGACCCGAAATCCTGCGGCGCCAGCTTGCCCGACTTCGTTTTCATCGGTGTGTGTCGGTGTTCCTCGGCGGCTACCATTCTTTTACCCGCCAGGGCAGGCCGTGGATCTTCAGCTTATCCATAAAGGGCGAGGGATCGAATTGTTCGACATTGAACACGCCCTGCCCGCGCCACACGCCGGTCAGCATCAACATTCCGCCGATCATCGCAGGAACACCGGTGGTGTACGAAATGGCCTGCGCCTTCACTTCCTTGTAGCACTCCGCGTGGTCGCAGACGTTGTAGACGAATATCTTCTTGGGCTTGCCGTCTTTGATGCCCTCGATCTGGCAGCCGATGCAGGTCTTGCCCGTGTAGCCGGGCGCGAGCGACGCGGGGTCGGGCAGCAGCGCCTTCAAAAACTGAATCGGAATAATTTCGCGACCCTCGAACCATACGGGGTCGATCCGCGTCATGCCCACGTTTTGGAGCACGCGCAGGTGGGTCAGATACGATTCGCCGAACGTCATCCAAAACCGAATCCGCTTCAGCCCTTTGATATGCTTCACGAGGGACTCGAGTTCTTCGTGGTACAAAAGGTACGCGCGTTTGACGCCGCACTCGGGGAAGTCGTAGTCCATTGACACCGACATCGGCTCGATCTCGATCCACTTGCCGTTTTCCCAGTACTTGCCCTTTTGCGTGATCTCCCGAATGTTGATCTCGGGGTTGAAATTCGTCGCGAAGGGATGTCCGTGGTCGCCCG
The DNA here is from genome assembly GCA_045863315.1 of Candidatus Hydrogenedentota bacterium. GTDB lineage: Bacteria > Hydrogenedentota > Hydrogenedentia > Hydrogenedentales > SLHB01 > JABWCD01. The sequence continues at coordinate 2,649 of BTUX01000020.1, forward strand.
CGTTGCAGTCGAGAATATCCACGTAATGGATTTCGTCGAAAAACTCCTTTTGCGCGTACGCGCAGAAGATATTGGTCACGCCGGGGTCGAACCCGCAACCGAGCAGCGCCATGATGCCGCGCTCCTTGAACCGGTCGTGGTACGCCCACTGCCACTTGTACTCGAACTTGGCCTCGTCGGGCGGCTCGTAGTTGGCGGTGTCCAGATAATCCACGCCCGTCTCGAGGCACGCGTCCATGATGGCCAGGTCCTGATACGGCAGCGCCACGTTAATGACCAGTTTCGGTTGAAACCGGTTGATGAGTTTCACGACCTCCGCCGGCTTGTCGGCGTCGACCTGCGCAATCTCGATGGGGCGCGACAACTGACCGCGGATCGTTTCGCACTTCGAAAGCGTCCGGCTCGCAAGGCAAATTTCGCTGAACACCTCGGGAACCTGCGCGCACTTGTGCGTCACCACGCCGCCAACCCCGCCCGCACCGATGATCAAAACTCGATTCATTGAAGCCCGTTCTCCAGTCTATGGGTTGAATTGCCCCGGGTAGAAACGGGAAAAGCATAACAAACAGCGGAAGCGGATTGCAGGTGTCTTACCGGTTTGGATATCGACACCGCGGAAGCGGTCGGAGAACGGCCAACGGGTCGCATTTGGCAACTATTACCGGCCGGCATTTCTCGGATTACGAAACCGGCCGGTTCGAGCGCGTACCCGCTCCCCGGCGCGTCGCGTTCGACGCCGCGGCGCCTGAAGGTCTACCCCGCATTTCTCGCCAGTCGCCCCCCGTCAACGGGGCGACTGGTGAAAGGTGCGGGTTAGTATGGGGCAATGCCGCGAAGTCAGCGAAACTACAAATGGTGCCAGAGTTTTCGAAGGGCCTCGCCCGCGGCCATGCGCAGGCGGTGTTGGTAGAGACGCGATACCGGCGTGTCTTCGAGGTTGATCTCGATCGATACGGCGCCGTTGCTCGTGGCGATTCGGGGAAGTTCCGCTGCGGGATAGACCACGCCGGAAGTGCCGACGCTGATCAGCAGATCGCACCGTGCGAGCGCGTCCGATGCGCGTTCAAGCGTGCGCGAGTCGAGCATGTCCTCGAACCACACAATGTCCGGCCGCCAATACGCCCCGCACGCGCACCGTCGCGGATCGATAGGGACCTGATCGTTCGCGACGACCTTGCCTTCGCGGTCGCAGCGGACGCGCCACAGGCTGCCGTGCAGTTCGATTACGTCCAGGGCGCCGGCCCGCTGGTGTAATCCATCGATATTCTGCGTGATGACGACGGTCGCCGGCTTGGACCGCTGTACGTCCGCAATGACAAGGTGGCCCGCGCTAGGGTCGCACGCGGCCACGCGCTCGCGGCGCTTGTCATGAAAGTCCCACACCTTCTCCGGGTCCCGCTCGAACGCCCGCTGGCACGCATAGTCCTCATAGTTGTACTCATGCCAGATGCCGCCCCGCCCCCGATAAGTTGGAATCCCACTCTCCGCGGAAAGCCCCGCACCGGTGAAAAAAACAATGCGGTCAAACGCGTGGATGTCTGGCAATGCGGAAGTCATCACATCCGATGGTAAAGGAAACGCCCGTCCATGTCATTCCGGGCCTCGCGACACGACTCCGAAGGCGGGTTGTGCTCTTCGGAAAAGAAACACGTCAAAATGCCGCCGCGGTTCTTGGAGCGAAGTACAGGAATCTATGTCGGCAGACCGTGGCCGTCGCCAGAAACGGCCGACGAATACCGTCCTGATAGGGCGCACCGTTCATTCTGCATGCGTTTCAGGGCTTCCCGCTGCTCGTTCCTCGGCAACCAACCGCTCGCGCTCGGTAAGCAGGCAATCGGTCTGTTTCGTGAGCAGTCGGCGGACCAAGAAGGGAAGCAACATCAACGGCAACAAAAGAAAAGCAGTCACCGCCAAGAAAAAGAGAATATGAAAGCGCACCGTAACCGGATCGGTATTCGGCCGTAATCCCGAAAACTTCTGATACGCTATGTATCCAATGAATCCAAGCGCATAAAGAACATAGGTCAATGCCCAATATGGCAAATACTTCCAATTTTCCACTTCTCGTTTTAGTCGGGCCTCGACCTCGTCGAGCGAATTCGCCGGACCGGTCAACGCGCAATTCACAATCCTGTCTGCCGACACGTGGTTCTGGAAGAACCGCGCGACTACGTCTGCGGCGGGCCCGGCCCACTGCTTGAAATCGTACTGAGGTTCGACTCGTAGCTTTTCGACACCGTGCGGCAAATGGAGCTCCAGATTCACAAACGTGGCATGCAAATGGCTGCGACGAAAGAACACCAGGCGCCGCACATCCGTCCAGCGGTACGCGAACGTTCGTTGCGGGGTAGTGATTTCGAGACCGCCATTCGACGCTCGAATGCGCTTTCGAGTAAAGGGCCGCACAATCGGCGCACCGGGTTTGATATCGAGAACCTCGGGTGCCCGCACTTCAGGCCGGACCCAAACCCGTTCGCATAACGTAAGCATGTATTGCTGCCCTTCATTGTCGAGGTAGGACAGCGAAAGATATCGGCCCAAACTTTTGCGGCGGGTGAAAACGAAGGAACCGTAGTACCGGCCCGCCCGTACGGTCCCCGAGGCGAATTTCTCCCACGTCCACGTCCGCCAACGGAACATTTGCCGGCGGCTTATTCCCGTGGAATCGACCCTCATCCACCACCGCATCGACCAGAAGACGACAACACTCGCTAGCACGGCACCGCCCGCGATGATCGTGAGCGCTTCGCTCCACACGATCGGTTCGGAAAGATTCCATTGACGGACAACGTAGGCGAGCACGGGAATCACGGCAATAGCGGAAGCCCCCATCCACAGTGAGCGCCTGAACTCGGGCGCAAGCCCGAATTGGGCCACAGGGATATTGATCGATGTGTCCGGTTGTGCGTTCACGCGAGTTCATTTTACAGGCTTCGGCCTTCCGCCCAGATCCTGTCCCGCATAGTAACCGGTGTCCACGCCCTTGCGGGTTTTCACGTAATAGGTGATCTGTCCGGTGTGATAGGAAAAGTGTTCGACCACGTGGACGAGGATGCTGAGACCCGACTCTTCGCAAATTTGGACCGGGCGCTTCGCCAGCAGCGTAGCGGGATCGACCGATTGCATCACCTTGGCGGCCTCGTTCATGGTGGCTTCGAGTCGTTTCAGCAATTCTTCGGTCGGCAACGGTCCGCTTTCGGTAAATTCTTTTGACCGCTCGCGATGGTCCGGCCGGCCGCCGAGCCCGGTACAAATCCATTGCCGGACGTTGCCGCACAGGTGCAGCACGAGGTTGCCCACGCTGACCGTTTCCGGGTTCGGCCGGTGCCAGATTTCCTCGACCGTCAACAGACCCAGACATTTCCTGATCCTGGGCAGGGATTCTTCAAATAAGCGCCGCTCGCACTCCGCGATTAAGCCCTTGCCAAATGATTCCGACATCGCATTTCCTCTGGTCAGCCAAGGGAATAGGGGGATTGGTGGAAAAACCGGCGATGAGTCCTGTTTGCTCTCGACTCATTGATCCCTCAAGACCTCAACCAGCTTCTCTGCTTAGTGTATTATTCTGCATTCACCTCTGGAGATTTTCCATGCGCATTTTGATCGTGGGATGCGGTTACGTAGGCTCCGCGCTGGCGGAATTGCTGCTGCCCGATGGGCACTCGGTTTTCGGCCTGCGTCGAAAGGTGGGCGCACTGCCCGCCGGAGTCCATCCCATCCCCGCCGATGTGTCCAATCCCAAGTCGTTTACGAACTTACCCCCCGGCATCGACATTGTCGTGTACGCCGCCGCCGCGGGCGGTTTTGATGATGCGCGATATCGCGCGGCGTATGTTGACGGGCCTGGAAATGTTATTCAGGCGCTCGTTGACGCGAATCAACCGGTTCGCCGCTTTATGTTCGTGTCGAGCACCGGCGTGTACGCGCAGGAAAATGGCGAATGGGTAGACGAGACCTCGCCCGCCGAACAGACGCACTTCAGCGGAGCAGCCATGCTCATGGGCGAAAGACTCGTCCGTTCCGGTCCGTTTCCTTCCATAGTTGTCCGATTTGCGGGGATTTATGGCCCGGGCAGAACTCGCATAATCGAATCCGTGCGCAACGGGACTGCGACTTGTCCCGTCGTGCCGACCTATCTCAACCTCATTCACCGCCACGATTGCGCCGGTATCCTGCATCGCCTGATTGGACTCGAAAATCCCGAAGACCTCTATCTTGGCGTGGACTGCGAGCCCGTGGAACGAGGTGAACTGCTTCGGTGGATTGCGACGCAACTTGGACTGCCCGCGCCACCGTCGGGTTCGGCGGACGCGACGGGTCGCTCGGCCCGAGGAAACAAGCGGTGCCGGAATACCCGGATCATCGAGACCGGTTATCGGTTTCGTTATCCCACGTACCGACACGGGTATGCGGCGCTTCTTCGCTAAGATGGAGGCGTCGACCGGCTCCCGGGAAGGCGGCTCATTGGTTGTCAATCACAGCGGCTTTCGCATATTCTTATTCTAAAAGCAGGTGGAGAGTGAATTCGGTCGCGCGACGGACCAAGCCGATCACGTCGCGCGGAATTGGCCACGTACCAGCAGGATTAATTATGGGGACGCTCGGGTGACCGGACCAGATCGAAGCGACCGGTCCGCGAAGGCCGACGGCGCGGGATATCTCGGCCCACGCGCACGGAAGCTTGTGCGCGTGTCTGTGTCGAGCGGGCTCTTCATTGCCGCCTTCCTTGCTTGCGAATTTCTAGCGGCGCTGACCCACACCAACTACGGCATTTCCCTATGGTACGCCCCGGCGGGCCTCGCCATGGCGGTCCTGCTGTTCGGAGGCCTCGGTTATGCCCTCCCCTACTATTTCGCAAAGGTCGCAGCCGCCTCCATCGTGCTGCCCTTCCCCCCGGGCCACGGTACAGCACACGTTCTGGTCTTGGCGCTCGTCCCCGTGCTCACGTACACGATGGCCGCGTTTGCCATTCGCAACTGGCTTCACGTCAATACGCTGCTCGAGAGAAACCGGGACCTCGTCCGTTTCCTGTCGGTCGTCCCGATCTCGACGACTCTGGCGTCATTCGGGTTTGTGGGCGTCATGTGGCTTGAGGACCTGCTACCGGCCGGCGAGGTGGTAAGGGCTGCGGCGGATTTTTGGATTGGCGACGTGGTCGGAATACTGAGTCTCACGCCCTTCCTGTTGTCCTTCGGATTTCCATGGTGCGCGCGCAAAGTACGCTTCCTGATCGAGCCTTCACGCCTGTTCACGGAGGCCCCCGGCCTCATCCGGGCCAAAAAACGTCAATTGGTAGAAACCCTGGCGTGGTCGGTCGCGCTTGGCGGCGCGCTCTGGATCGCCTTTGGCGGCCCGCGGGGGGGCGAACTTCAGATCCTGTACCCCTGCTATCTACCCCTGATTTGGGCCGGCATTCAACGCGGCGTGCCAGGAGCCTCAACGACGATCCTCGCCATCACCGCCGCCTGCGCCTTGTGGGGGAAAAGCGTGGATCTTGCGCCCGCTCCGGGCATTCAATTGTTCCTAATTGCCACTTCGCTTACAGGCCTCTTTCTCGGGTCCGCGGCGAGTGAACGTGCGCGCGCAATCGCGGATCTGCGTGAAATCCACCAGATTTATCGCCAGGCAATCAGCGCCGCCGACGCGGTCCCCTACGTGCGCGACTTCGTACGGAACCGTTACTCCTACATGGGGGAGGGGATCAAGCGCCTGACGGGTTACGCCGCCGGCGAACTCGAGCCGCAGATGTGGGCCAAACTGTGCAATAAGGCCGAGGTGCTGGGCGAGGGAGCAGGCATGGAGCTGCAGGAGGCAATCCGGCGCGCACGCTCGGGCGAATTCAAGGTATGGCGCAGCAATTCGCTCTTCACACGAAAGGACGGGCAGAAGCGCTGGATTGCGGATGCGGCCGTCCAGGTTTTCGACGAATCGGGAAAACTGCTTCGTGCCCTCGGGATGCTGCAGGACATCACCGAAATCAAGAAGGCCGAAGAAGCCCTCCGCCGAAGTCGAGACATTCTGTACTCTTTGCTTGAGAACGTGCCGGCGGCCGTTGCCATGCTGGATCGCAATCTGCGTTACACGGTCGTAAGCCACCGGTACATCGAAGACTTCCGGCTTGAAAAGGACATCGTCGGCAAGCACATCGAGGAGGTGTTCCCCGAGGTCCGCGGCGACACCGGCTTTCATGCCAGAGTCGAGCGCTGCCTGAAAGGCGCAATCGAATCCGGAGATGAGACCCGTTTCGTCCGAAAAGACGGCAGCGAACATTGGCTGCGTTGGGAGGTGCGGCCTTGGTACGACTTGGACGGCGAAATCGGCGGACTCATCATCCTCTCGGAGGTCATCACCGAGCGAATTCGGGCCGAACGGGCGTTACGGGCCAGCGAGGCATACACCCGGCTCATTGTCGATACGGCGCTCGATGCCGTCATCACCATGGATGCCGCGGGCCGTATCACCAGTTGGAACAGGCAGGCTGAACGAGTGTTCGGATGGAAGCGGGACGAGGTCACCGGCCGAAGCGTTGCTGAAACCATTGTGCCCCACCACATGCGCGACATGTTCGAGAAGGCTCGCCAACACTACCTCGCGACGGGCGAGGCGCCCATCATCGGGCGGCTTGTCGACTTTCACGGGCTGCGTCGAAACGGCGAGATTTTTCCGGCCGAACTCTCCGTGACGCCGATCCACGCCCCCGACGGCGCCGTGAGCTTCAGTGGTTTCATCCGCGACATCACGGAGCGCAAACGCGCCGAAGACGCGCAAAAGCGCAGCCGATCCGTGCTCTATTCGTTCGTCGAGCACACCCCGGCGGCGGTGGCTATGTTGGACAGAGAGCTGCGCTACCTCGCCGTCAGCAAGCGGTGGTTGACGGACTACCGCCTCCAGAACGAGGACATCATCGGACGGCACCATTACGATGTGTTTCCGGAGATTCGCCGAATGCCGCATTGGCTGGCCATCCATCAGCGGTGCCTGGCCGGCGCCGTGTGCCGGAGCGACGAGGACCGCTTCGTGCGGCAGGACGGCCAGGAGGACTGGATTCGGTGGGAGGTGCGGCCCTGGACTGACGAACGCGGCGAGATCGGCGGCATCATCATGTTCACCGAGGTCGTCACCGAGCGCATCAAGGCGCAAAAGGCCCTTAAACAAAGCGAAGAACGGCTCGACCTAGCGCTCAAGGGGGCGGACCTCGGCCTGTGGGACTGGAATATCCAGACCGGTGAAGTGATCTTTGACGAACGGTGGGCGGGAATGCTCGGTTACGCCGTCAACGAATTGGAGCCCCACTTGGACACATGGAAAAAGCTTGTCCATCCCGACGATTACGACCGCGTGTCGCGGGTCTTTAAGGCGCATCTCAACGGAGAAATTCCGTTTTACGAAACCGAGCACCGCCTTCGTGCGAAGTCCGGCGAGTGGAAGTGGATTCTCGACCGAGGAAGGGTGGTCGAGTGGGATGGCCACGGCAAGCCCGTGCGCGCCACCGGCACCCATCTCGACATCACGGAGCGGAAGAAGGCCGAGGAAGAGCGGCAACAACTCGAAGCGCAAATGCTCCATGCGCAGAAACTCGAGAGCCTCGGCGTGCTGGCCGGCGGCATCGCGCACGATTTCAACAATCTTCTCGTCGGGGTCCTGGGCAACGCCGACCTCGCCCTGTTGGAATCGTCGCCGGCGTCAGCGATTCGTGAAAACCTCGAGGCCATCGTCACCTCCGCCCAGCGCGCAGCCGATTTGTGCAAGCAGATGCTCGCGTACTCGGGAAGGGGCCGGTTTGTCGTACTGCCGGTTCAGCTCAACGAATTGGTCCAGGAAATGGCGCACCTCCTGTCCGTGTCCGTTTCAAAACGTGTCTCCATTCAGTACAACCTCGCGGACCACCTGCCCCTGGTCGAGGCCGACCCGACCCAGGTCCGGCAGGTCATCATGAATCTCATCACCAACGCTTCGGAAGCCATCGGCGACAACGTCGGGACCATTCGCATTTCGACCGGCGTCATGGAGTGTGACCGCGAGCACCTTCGCGATATCTGCATACAGGACGATCTCGAGCCCGGATCCTACGTCATGCTGGAGATACAAGACTCCGGCTGCGGAATGGACACGGAAACACAGAAGCGAATCTTCGATCCGTTTTTCACGACCAAATTCACCGGCCGCGGGCTGGGCATGGCCGCCGTGCTCGGCATCGTGCGCGGCCACAAGGGCGGAATCCAACTGAGAAGCGAGCCAGGTTTGGGCACGACCTTCCGCGTGCTGTTTCCGGCCCACGACGTGGCCGACATCCCGGGGTACCGCCCGACTGTGGACGGCGACCTACTCGAAGCGTCGGGCCTTGTCCTCGTCGTCGACGACGAAGAGCCGGTCCGCGCCATTGCTCGCGCCCTTCTCGAACGGGCAGGGTTCACGGTCCTTTCCGCGCCCGACGGCCACGAAGCGCTCGACATCTTCCGGCAACGCCACCGCGAAATCGAATTCGTACTGTTGGACGTGACCATGCCCACGCTGGGCGGCAGGGAGGTACTGCACGAAATGCGCAAAATCCAGAGCGACGTCCGCATCATCTTGTCCAGCGGCTTCGATGAGAAGGACGCCCTCACCCAAGTCTCGGCGGAACGTATCACCGCCTACATCCAAAAACCCTACCGCTCCCAGGAATTCTACGCCGCCATCCGCGCCGCGCTGGATACGTCAACACAGCGCTCGTGACGAGACTGTCTGGTGAGGGATCAGGCCTTGCGCTTGTATCCCTCGTATTCGAATTCGGCGCCAAACGTTTTGGTGCGGTCGAGCAGCGCGGCGATCTCGGTTTCCGCCATCGGCGCGAAGGACTTGGCCACGGCGAGGTTGTGCTGAAACTCCGCGAAGGTGTTCATACCGGAAACAACGACCGACACAGGCATGCTCATGGCGAAGCGCAGGGCCTCGGCGGGTTGTACCGCGCCGGTCTTCAAGACGCCGCCGCCCGCGAGTGTTTTCATCGCGATAATGCCGAGGCCTTTTTCCCGCGCTTTCGGAATGATGTTCTGAATGAAGCTGAGGCGGTGCGGATCGAGGCAGTTGATCGGCATCTGCACGGTCTCCCACTCGAACCCGCCTTCCAGCACCGCTTCGTGAATCGCCGGGTCCACGTGACCGGTAAAGCCGAGGTGCTTCACTTTTCCGAATTCCTTCGCCCTGCGCGCGACATCGAGCACGCCCTTCGTGTACACGCGCTCTTTGTCGTCGGGTCCAAAGGTGCCGACGGAATGGATTTGCCACAGATCGATATAGTCCACGCCCAACCGGCGCAGGCTCGTTTCCAATTGCTGCTGCGCGCCTTCCGCGCTCCGCGCGAGCACCTTGGTCATCAGAAACACCTTGTCGCGGTATCCGTCCTTCAGCGCCTTGCCCATGCGTTCTTCGCTCGCGCCGCGGCTGTACTCCCACGCGTTGTCAAAGAAGTTGATGCCTTCGTCCACGGCCGCGCGCATCAGGTGGATCGCGTCGACTTCGGAGATGTTGCTGCCGATGTGCCCGCCGCCAACGCCCAGTATCGACACCTCGACGCCGACTTTGCCCAGCGTGCGATACGGAATTCCGTTCACGACTTTCGCGGTGGCCGGCTTCGGCAGCGCCGCCAGCGAAGCCGCCGTCATCGCTGACCATTTGAGAAACGCGCGTCTGCCCGGTTGCATGCTCTTTCTCCCGTTTTGGCCGCACTCGACGCTGTCCCATTGCACCCGCTATTGAGGTCGTTTTCGCCCATTTGGACAAACCAACTCGGTCCATTATATAGTCCCGTTCTGAACGTTTCCGGCGCGCCGACGATTCCGCGACACGGGACCCGATGCCGCGCGTTGCGGCGCGCCCATTTCAGCCACACGGGGAGGGAGTAGTCGATGAGGGACATGACACTGGATCGCCGCGCGTTTCTCGCGGCGGTAACGACGACGGCGGCGATTACGTTTACCGGCGCGGCGGCCGCCCCCAACACCGCCAAAGTGGTGCCGGGCAAACTGTCGCCGAACGAAAAACTGAACGTCGCATCGATCGGCACCGGCGGCAAGGGTTCCAGCGACATCATGAACTGCCGGGACGCCGGCGAGAACATCGTGGCTTTGTGCGACGTCGATTGGGACCGTGCGGCCCGGGTCTTCAACGTCGATGGCATGCAAAACGTGCCGAAGTTCAAAGATTACCGCAACATGCTCGAGCAGTTGCCCGAGATCGACGCCGTCACGATTTCGACGCCAGACCACACGCATGCCCCCGCCGCCTACATGGCGATGAAGATGGGCAAACACGTCTACGTGCAGAAGCCGCTCACGCATACCGTGGCGGAAGCGCGCCTGCTCACGCTGACGGCGCGCGAATGCGGCGTGGCCACCCAGATGGGCAACCAGGGCCATTCGGGCAACGGTTGCCGCGAACTGTGCGAGATGATCTGGTCAAACGCGATTGGAGACGTCCTGGAGGCGCATGTGTGGACGCATCGCCCCGTCTGGAAAAACCAAGGCCGACCCGATCCGTTTCCGCCCGAGATTGCCCCCGAGAACTTCGATTGGGACCGTTGGCTGGGCTGCGCGCCGTGGCGGCCGTTCAGCAAGGCCTACGCCCCGCACGATTGGCGCGCGTGGCAGGACTTCGGCGGCGGGTCCCTCGGCGACATGGCCTGCCACATCATGGATCCGGTCTACATGTGCCTCAAACTCAATGAGCGCCCGTGGTTCACGGTCGAGGTGGTCATGCAGGAAGGCCGGAACGACCAGACGTTTCCGCTGACTTCCACCATCAAGTACCACTTCGCGGCGGGTGGCGGAATGCCGGCTGTCGATGTGTACTGGTACGACGGGCACTGGCCCGATCCCAACGATCCCAGCAAGCGGATTTACAACCGGCCCAAGCGCCCCGCGGGCATTCCCGACACGTGCGTCCTCGGCGACGATAACATGAACGGTTCGTTCCTCATCGGTGAGACCGGCATTGTCACGCAGGGCGAGTACGGGGGCAACCCGCGGCTCGTGCCGGACGAGCGCATGTTGGAATACAAGAAGCCGGACCCGACCATTCCCCGCATTCCCGGCGAGGACCATACGCGCGACTGGCTCCAAGCCTGCAAGGGCGGGCAGCCGGCCTGCTCGAATTTCGACTACGCCGGGCCCTTCACCGAAATGGTCAACTTCGGCAATCTCGTGGTGAAGTCGGGCAAGAAACTCAGGTGGGACAACGTGAAGGGCGTGGTCACGAACGTCCGCAACGCGAAGGAAATTGTCAGCAAGGAATACCGCAAGGGCTGGGAATTGCCCTGTTAAGACGGCGAAAACAAAAGGCGGGGCGTGTCCGGTTCGGACACGCCCCGCGTCGCGTATTGGAACGCCCCTCGATCGCTCAGCCAGGAGCGATTAATACATGCCCTCTCCCATGCCGCCGTGGCCGCCGGCCGGCGCCGGTTTCTCGGGTTCCGGCATCTCGGCGATCAGCACTTCGGTGGTCAGCAGAAGACCCGCCACGCTCGCGGCGTTCTGCAACGCAGCCCGTGTGACCTTGGTCGGATCGATGACGCCTGCCTTCAACAGGTCTTCGTATTCGCCCGTCTCGGCGTTGTAACCGATGTTACCCTTTTTCGCCTTCACGTTCTGAACGACCATCGACCCTTCGTCGCCGGCGTTAGCCGCCAACTGGCGGAGCGGCTCTTCCAGCGCGCGCAGCACGATGCGCGCGCCCACGGCTTCGTCGCCCTCGAGGTCCAACTTTTCGAGCGCGTCCTGGCAGCGCAGCAACGCCACACCGCCGCCGGGCACGATGCCTTCCTCGACGGCCGCGCGGGTCGCGTGCAGCGCGTCTTCCACGCGGGCCTTCTTTTCCTTCATTTCGATCTCGGTCGCGGCGCCCACATTCACGACCGCCACGCCGCCGGCCAATTTCGCCAGCCGCTCCTGCAGCTTCTCGCGATCGTAGTCCGACGTGGTCTCTTCGATCTGGCGGCGGATCAGGTTGATCCGGCCCATGATCTCCGAACTTGAACCCGCGCCCTCGACAATGGTCGTGTTGTCCTTGTCCACCACGATGCGCTTCGCACGGCCAAGGTCCGTCAGGGCGATGCTCTCAAGCGTGCGGCCGAGGTCCTCCGTAATCGCGAGGCCGCCGGTCAACACGGCGATGTCCTGCAACATGGCCTTGCGGCGATCGCCGAAGCCGGGCGCCTTCACCGCACAGGCCTGGAACGTGCCGCGAATCTTGTTCACGACCAGCGTCGCCAAGGCTTCGCCTTCGACGTCTTCCGCAATGATCAACAGCGGCTTGCCGCTCTTCGCGATCTGCTCGAGCAGGGGCAGCAGGTCCTTGAGCGTCGAGATTTTCTTCTCGTGGATAAGGACGTATGCGTTCTCGAGGACCGCCTCCATCGACTCCGAGTCGGTCACGAAGTAGGGCGACAGGTATCCCTTGTCGAACTGCATGCCTTCGACGACCTCGAGCGTGGTGTCGATGCCCTTGGCCTCTTCCACCGTAATCGTGCCGTCGTTGCCGACCTTCTGCATCGCCTCGGCGATGATTTTGCCGATTTCCGAGTCGCTGTTCGCGGAGATTGTCGCTACCTGGCGAATGACTTCGTTGTCGTCCTTCACCTTCTTGCTCATCTTCGCCAGCGCGTCCACCACCACGTCCACCGCCTTGTCAATGCCGCGCTTCAACGCCATCGGGTTCGCGCCCGCGGTCACATTGCGCAGGCCTTCCCGGTAAATGGACTCGGCCAGCACCGTCGCGGTCGTCGTCCCGTCACCGGCCACGTCGGAGGTCTTCGACGCCACCTCCTTCACCATCTGCGCGCCCATGTTCTCGTACTTGTCTTCCAGTTCGATCTCCTTGGCGACCGTCACCCCGTCCTTCGTCACCGTCGGCGCGCCCCACTTCTTGTCCAGCACCACGTTGCGCCCCTTGGGACCCAGCGTGGCCTTCACCGCCTTACTCAACTTCGTGACGCCCGACAGGACCCGGCGGCGGGCCTCTTCGCCGAACTCAAGTTGTTTTGCACTCATCGCTTAAATCTCCCTGAAAATGTCCTCGCGGAAGGTCGTTCCGCAAGTACGTTTGCTTCATTTCGAATCGTTTCGAACCGGGGCCTCTCGCACCGCCGATCCATGCCGTCCGTGTGCGCTCGGGAATGCGTACACATCCCCAGGCATTCCAAGACTACTCGATAACCGCCAGCACGTCTTCCTCACGCATGATGATGTGCTCATCGCCGTCGATCTTCACTTCCGTACCGGCATACTTGCCCATCAGGATGCGGTCGCCCTTCTTCACTTCGAGCGGCACCCGTTTGCCGTCATCGTCCAAACGGCCCGGCCCCACGGCGACCACTTTACCTTCTTGCGGCTTTTCCTTGGCGGTGTCCGGAATGATGATTCCTCCCCGCACCGTTTCGCTGGGCTCTTCGCGCTTCACCAGAATGCGATCTGCCAAAGGACGCACTTTCATTGTCTGACTCTCCTTGTTTGTTTTGCCCGTCCACGGCCGACTGACCTGTACACCGGTTGTAGACCGACACACGGGTACTGCCATAATGGCACATTTTGTCGACAATTCTGCCTGAATCCAGCAGAATTGCATCCCATTTTAACCCGTGCTAAAGCAATCTCCATACCAAGTGATATTATATTTTGTAAGCTATTATAGTGTAAGTAGATATGCAAACCATGCGAATTCGGGATTTCGAGCGGATTTGCCCAATTGGCACAAATCAAATGACCGCTTCCTACAAATTCACTCGATGCGTGACTGCCAAATCGGCATGATATTAGCAAATGAATGCAACGAGTGCCAGACCGCTGGCTCTCGGCCCACGAGCCCGGCAACACATCCTCCTTCTTGGCTTCCATACCCCCTGTCGCGTAGAATGCCGCACCGGGTGAAATGGCCGGCCTCCGCCGGTGCGGTCGGACCATCCTCCGGCGCCAAGTCATTCGTGGGACCTGGCGCGGGCCGCGCATAAGACGATTAGCGCCAATCACATGCACGAACCCGGGCGCGCAGCCGTGTACAGTAGCGCATACAAGCGGGCGAAGACCTAGAATGAAAGTCCTCGGAATAGAAACGTCCTGTGACGAAACCGGCATCGCGGTAGTGGAAGACGGACACCGAGTCATCGCGAATGAAGTCGCCTCTCAGGTGGCCATCCACGCGGAATTCGGCGGCGTCGTGCCGGAAATCGCGTCGCGCCGGCACACGGAAGTCATCTACCAGCTCACGAAGATCGCGCTGCAGAAAGCGGGAATTGAAAAACCGGACGCGATAGCGGCCACGTATGCGCCGGGGCTCATGGGGTCGCTGCTGGTCGGCGTCAACTTCGCGAAATCGCTGGCGTATGCATGGAGGGTGCCGTACGTGCCCGTTCACCATCTGGAGGGGCACGTATTCTCCGCGTTCCTGGGCGAAAACCCGCCAAGGTTTCCGTTTCTCGCGCTCATCGTGAGCGGCGGGCACACCTGCCTCATCCAGTGCAAAGCACCGCACCAGTATGCGTCCATCGGCACCACCCGCGACGACGCCGTCGGCGAATGCTTCGACAAAGTCGCGCGATTGCTCGACCTGCCGTATCCCGGCGGACCGTCGATACAGAAGGCGGCGGAGAACGGCGACCCGCACGCGATCGCCTTTCCGCGGTCCATGCTGAACAGCGACTCGCTCGAGTTCAGCTACAGCGGCCTCAAAACCGCCGTACTGTACAAACTGCGTGAAAACGGCCATACCGTTGCGGATGTAGCGGCCTCGTTTCAATACGCCGCGGTGGACATCCTCGTCAGGAAGACGCAACTCGCGATCGAACGGACCAAGGCCCCCCGCCTTGTGCTCGCCGGCGGAGTCGCCGCCAACAAGCTTCTGCGCGAACGGCTCGCGGGTGAACTCCCCGTTCCGGTCCACATGCCGCCCTTCGCATATTGCCTCGACAACGGCGCCATGATCGCCGCGGCAGGCTACTCAAGGCTGAAACACGGCTTCACCGGAGACCTGCGTTCGACGGCGAAAGCAACGATGCCGCTGGCGTAGCCGCTCCGTGGGTTTTCTCACGGACAAAAAGGAGTGACCGTCTGGAGTGCGGGAGCTTGCTCCCGCTATAGCATGGACTGCGGGACCTTGCTCCCGCTATAGCATGGAGTGCGGGAGCTTGCTCCCGCTGTAGCATAGGAAACCTGCTTCCGGCGCCTGCGGTAGCAAGCGCCCATGCGGTAGCAAGCTACCGCACTCCATGCGGGACGAATTCAATTGAGGAAGGAACCCATTTCTATTCAACATTACGGGGCATGGGGAATCTCCAAGATTTTCCATACCTCACCCCCTCACTCGTCTCACCGCCACATTCAACGGGGACATTTCTAAAGAGCTTGACTGCGCGACATTCAACGTGTGCTTGCCTTGTTCTGAATCATGTATCATAGCGCCTCATCTTCCCTGCTGTCTGGAAGGAATGATTCGTATGCGAACCCAGTCCCTGAATTTTTTGAAGAAGTTGCTGTCCACACCAAGCCCTTCGGGGTACGAAGAGAAAATTCAGGAGGTGTGCAAGGCGTATGCGCGGCCGTATGTGGACAAGGTCTACAAGGACGTGCACGGAAACCAATATCACGTGTTGAACCCGAACGGAAAGCTGCGGGTGATGCTGGCGGGACACGTCGACGAGATCGCGTTGATGGTGCATTACATCGACGACAAGGGATTTCTGGGGTTCCAACCGATTGGGGGCGTCGACGCGTCGGTATTGGACGGGCAGCGCGTGCATGTACACACAGCGCGCAGGACCATCCCGGGCGTGATTGGGCGGCGCGCAGTCCATCTCACCGATCAGGAAGACCGCGGCAAACCGATGAAGATGCACGATCTGTGGATCGACATCGGCGCAAAGAACAAGAAAGAGGCGCAGAAGCACGTATCGATCGGCGACCCCGCGACGATCGATGCGGGCTTTGTCGAACTGTTGAACGAGCGCGTGGTGGCGCGGGCGATGGACGACCGCATCGGCGCGTTCGTCTGCCTCGAAGCAATGCGCCTGCTCGTGGGGCGGAAGGTGAGCTGCGCGGTCTATTGCGTGACGACGGTGCAGGAGGAGATCGGGTTGCGCGGCGCGACCACGAGCGCATTCGCCTGCGAGCCGCACGTCGGCATCGCGGTGGACGTGGGCCACGCGACCGACCACCCGAACTGCGACAACAAGCGGTTCGGCGCGTTCAAGCTCGGCGCCGGGCCGATCCTCACGCGGGGACCCAACATCAACCCCGTCGTCGCGCGTCAGCTTGTGGACGTGGCGAAAAAGAAGAAAATTCCGTATCAGGTCGAGGCCGCGCCGCGTGGCACCGGCACCGACGCAAACGCCATGCAGCTCAGCCGCGGCGGCGTGGCCACGGGCCTCATTCATGTGCCCAATCGGTACATGCACTCGCCGGTCGAGATGGTGTCGCTCGAAGACGCGGAGCATTGCGCAAAACTTCTGGCGGAGTGGATCTGCACGCTTCGGCCGGACATGAGTTTCATTCCGTAGATAAAATCACATCGCGCGTCGATAGACGCGCTTGCACGGGGAGTTGAGAGATGTCGGTGGTTTCGCCGGTCGTGGCGTTGTCGATTCTGGCGCTGGGCACGCAGGATTCGCCGGTGGAAACGTCCGGTTACGACGCCGCGCGCTTTGATCCGGCGCACACGGTGACGCTTCGCGCGGGGGACATCACGCTGGTCGTCGGCGATCACTATGAACATGAAAACAGCGGCCGCGAGAACTACGAGGGAATTCACCATCTCTCGCATCGGCTCCGATCGTCCAACGTGTTTTGTCCGCTATACGCGGGGATGATTGGCGTGCGCCAGCCGTGCCAGATTGAGCAAGTGGACGAATCCACGGCACGGATCACTAAGGGCGATGGAGACGATCGCGTGGTCGAAACCTTCAAGGTAGTTCCGCCGCATTACATTGACTATGAAGTCCAATTCACCGCGCCGTCCGCAAGCGGAATTTGGAATAACACATCGTACATGAACGGTCCCGCGGATCCGGGCATCTACGTCCGCAAGTCGGACGGCGCATGGGTGCGGCACTACTCCGAGAAGCACGGCTTCGGTGCGAGCGTCGCTCCGGAAGGCATGAATCCGCTGCCGCCCGTAACCCCGGTCAAGGACTCGCCGTATCCGCACGGAAGCGCCCTTTTTCATGAGGGATTTTGCGGCCTGCGCTACGACCCGAGGTTTCCGGTCTACTACGGCCGTTTCGACGACATGGTGCTCATCTTCATGATGCCGCGCGAACTCGGTCCCTACTTTGTTCCGTACATGTCGCCGACGGGAGGCGGACACAGCGCCGAGTTCAACCGTCCGAATCCGGCTTGGGACCACCGGTTCCATCTCAGGGACCTTACTCCGGGACAGCGCGTGATAATCCAGCAACGACTCTGCTACAAACGGTACGTGGACAACGACGACGTGGTGCGCGAGTACGAGTTGTGGTGCGCATCCCGGGAGCGGTAAGCGAGTACGACCTTGCGGCAGGTTGACATCACGATTGACGGCGCTGCCGATGCCCCAATTCGGACCGCTTCGCGCCTCACGACACTCCATGGGATCATGCGAGCGATTGCGGCCGCATTCCTGCTTGGGGCGGTTGCCGCTTCTGTGCTCGCCGATGCCGCGGCCGTCTCGGACCGGCCCTCCCTCGCTAATGACCAGGTGGAAATCCTCTTTGATTCGAGCAGCGGCCGGTTGATGTCCCTGACGGACCGCCGAAACGGCCACAACTTTATCGAGGAGACGAACAGGCGGCCGCTATGGACTGTTTTCCTGCGGGACGCCGCCACCACTGCGGTGTTGCCGTCCGATGCTTCATCGTTCCGTTGGAAAAACTCGCCGGAAAAGTTGGAACTCACATGGGAAAACACCGGAGAAGCGGGACTTCGGGTGACTGCGATTGTCGGTTTGGGAAACGGGCACCCCGCGAGCGAATGGCGGATCCGCGTGGAGGGTCTCACGGTTCGAGAGATCGAGTCAGTCCGGTTTCCAATCATCGGAAGCATCGCGCGCCAGAACGATGAGTCGGTGGCGGTCCCGGTATGGATGGGCGAAGCGACCGGGACGCCCCGCGAGGCGCTGAAGGGCCGTCGTCGCGAATGGGAGTATCCCGGCAGTCTTTCTCTGCAATGCCTCGCCTACTACCGGCCGGACGGACCGGGTTTGTATGTGTCCAGCGACGACGCCTCGGCGCTGGGTAAGCGTTTTGCCGTCGCCGGAAGCGACGACGAGGATCTGGCGCTGGAAGTCATCCATGTGCCGCACGAAGGCGATATTAGGGACGGCGTGTACGCGACACCGTACGACGTCGAAGTCCACCTGTTTGAGGGAGACTGGTTCACGGCGGCGGAGTCGTACCGTGATTGGGCCCTGCGGCAGCGCTGGGCATCGGACAGCCGGCTGATGAATGGGATGGTTCCGGATTGGGTGCGCGATACGGGCCTGTGGGTTTGGAATCGGGGCAGGTCGCAAGGCGTGCTCGAACCGGCGGCGGCGCTGCAGGAGGCTGCGGGATTGCCGGTCAGTGTGTTTTGGCATTGGTGGCACGGTTGCGCGTACGACATCGGATTTCCCGATTACTTCCCTCCGCGCGAAGGCGCAGAATCGTTCGTGAATGCGATGAACGCCGCTCACGAACGCGGCCTGCACGCGATGGTCTATATAAACCAACGGCTTTGGGGAATGACAACGGCGAGCTGGACGGCCGAGAATGCCGAGCGGTTCGCGGTGAAAGGCCCGAACGGCGCGATCCGTCCCGAGGTGTACAACACGTTCACGAAATCGCCCTGCGTGGCGATGTGTATGGGCACGTCGTTCTGGCGGGACAAGTACGCGGGCCTCGCTACGACGGCGTCGCGCGAATACCACGTCGACGGCATTTATATGGATCAGGCCTGTCTGAGTTTGCCCTGTTACGACGCAACCCACGGCCATCCCCTGGGCGGAGGCCGTTACTGGATCGACGGTTTCCGCGCACTCACGAGCACTATCCGTACCGAACGCGGGAACATCGCGCTGGCAGGTGAGGGGTGCGGCGAAACGTGGCTGCCGTATCTCGACCTCATGCTGACATTGCAGGTCAGCAAGGAACGGTACAGCGGTCCGGGCGATTGGGAGCCGATACCCTTCTTTCAGGCGGTATACGGCGGGAAGGCGATTTTTTATGGCAACTACAGTTCGCTGACCATGCCTCCCTATGACGAACTGTGGCCCAGGGATTTCGCGCCGAAGGAGCCGCTGAAACTGCTGGACCGCAAGTTCTCGACGCAGTTTCGCCTGGAACAGGCGCGTGCCTTCGCTTGGGGGTTGCAGCCTACCCTCGCAAATTTCCAGCCGGAGCATCTGAAGGAGCGTGCAGAAGAAATGCAGTTTGTCTTCCATCTTGCGCGGCTTCGTCAGAGAGCCCTGAAATTCCTGCAATACGGGACAATGTTGCGGCCACCGGCAATTGAATCACCGGAAATCGAATTCGATCTGTCGCGGCTTTCCATTTATGCCGGGCAACAGGAAGGTCTGAAAGAATTTCGCGCAAGCCATCCCGCAGTGTTGGCCAGCGCGTGGCAGGCCGAGGACGGAAACATCGGCGTCGTGCTCGTTAATGTCTCCGAATCCGATCAACATCTGTCCGTGCGTGTCGATTCGGAAACCTATCCATTGGCGGCAAACCCGCGGGTATATCGGCTCATGGAGTCGGGTCGGGAATCCATCGATTTCGTGGACGGAAACCCGCTCCGTATCGACATCACTACGCCCGCGAAAAATGCTCAGATTATCGAGATTCAACCAAACCGGGATTAGCGCGCGAAGCCATTGAGAATGAAATACAGAATCCTGGGAAACAGCGGACTTCGCGTGTCCGTCATGGCATTTGGCGCGTGGCAGATCGGCGACCCCGCGTATTGGGGCGCGGACGCGGAATCGGATGCGCAGGCCGCGGTGGACGCGGCGATCGACGCGGGGATCAACCTGTTCGATACGGCCGAGATGTACGGCGCGGGCGAATCCGAGCGGGTTCTGGGCCGCGTGCTGGGGAATCGCCGGCGAAATGTGTTGGTCGCGTCCAAAGTGTGGCCCGACAAGTGCGCACCGGCGGCACTGCGACGCGCGTGCGAAGGCAGCCTGTCGCGCCTCAATACGGACTGCATCGATCTCTATCAGATACATTGGGCGCCGCGCGATGTGCCGTTCGAAGACGTCTACGGCGAAATGGCGCGCCTCAAAGACGAGGGCAAAATCCGTGAGATCGGTGTCTCCAACTTTGGCGTAACCGATCTCGAAGCATGGCGGCGCGCCGGGAACTGCGTGTCCAACCAACTCGGTTACAACCTCCTGTTTCGCGCGATCGAATATGAAATCGTTCCCGCGTGCCGGGAGGCGGGAATCGGCGTTCTGGCGTACATGCCGCTGATGCAGGGCCTGCTTGCGGGCCGATGGCAAACCCCCGAGGACGTCCCGATGCTCCGCCGGCGCACGCGGCATTTCGCCGGGACCCGCGAAGGCACGCGCCACGGCGAAGCGGGTTGCGAGGAATTGACGTTTTCCATCTCCCGCGAAATTCAACGCATCGCGGACCAACTGGGCGCCCCGATGGCGAATGTGGCGCTTGCATGGACCATGGCGCAACCCGGAGTCACCAGCGTCATGGTTGGGGCGCGCAACGCCGCACAGCTCACGCGAAACGTCGCCTCAGTCGGATTCGACTTGTCGACAGACCTCTCGGAAAGGCTGGACCGCGCCACGCAACCGCTCAAAGAGTATTTCGGAAGAAACGCGGACATGTGGGACAGCGAGGCGAATTCGCGGGTCAGGTAGGGTAGCGGCGCCTTGGCGGGTCCGCTCTATTCAGGCCTATCGGCCCCAGCGGACTTTCTGCGCGCGTTCGGAGAGCCACCCGCACTGGACGGCCAGCCGCTCCATCCAGGATGCCGCGGTGAATCCCGCAACGACGGAACCTTGCTGCTGAATCTGGTAGGCCACGGTGGCGATATGTTTGACGCCGACCGCGTAGTAGAGAGCGGCCTCCTCGTAGTAGGAGAGGGTGCGGTACTTCTGGTAGTGGTCAAGCAACTGATCGGTGCGTTTACTGAGCCGTTCGGGTCGCATCGTGGTCCGAATGCACAAATTCGAGATCGCATAGGACAAGTCCTCGAGGTAACAACCGTCGCCGGCAAATTCGAGATCGACGACCGCCGCCAACATATCACCGCGAAAGATGAGGTTGCCGCTGTGCCAATCGCCGTGGATAAGACCGGTCTCGAAACGGCCGCGATTTTCGTAGCTTAACGCCTCGGCGGCATCCCGGAGGAAAAGCGCAAGCCGGTTGCACTGCTCGTTGACGGTGGCCAAATCGCCGTCGTGTTTGGCGGCCTCGTACAACTGGGCGAACGCGCCCCGGGGCACCTCTGAGAACCGCCACATGCGGGTATCGCGTTCAGGCCGCGGGAAGTCGCGGCACACCATGTGAAAGCGGCCTAACGTCTCGGCGGAGACGGCCAGCGTGTCCTTCGAGACGACCATGGGCTCACCCTCGACGAACTCCTGGAGTTCCAGCGCCCACGTGTTCATCTCGACGATGCGAGTTCCCTTCTTCGTGCGCTGAATCGCCGCGACGGGTATGTCGTTGGACGACAAGTGGTCCGAAAGGCGATGTTGGAACCGCAGCGCGTCCAGCACATAGGGGTCGCGCTTGTACGTCTTCGCGAGGAAGCGCCCGAGCGCCGTGTTTACGATGACTTTGCGGTGGCGGCGCTGGTGCGCGGCGGGCATGAGTTCGGGTCTGTCGACACGACCGAGTTCATAGTGCTCGCGGATGACGCCCGCCAGGATGTCGAGAGAATCCACGACGGTCCGTCACGGTATGCTGAGCGTGATGTCCGACTTCACATTGGCCATCAGCTCTTCCTTCGTCCACCAGGTCGGCTTGAACTCCCGCTTCGAATACAGGTTTTCGGCCTGGTCGACATAGTGCGGCGATTCGGGATCACTGCTCTGGCCCCACGGCGTGCAGGTATACGACTCCACACCTTCCGGACTGAAGAACATCAGCATGGTGGCCATCGAACCGTTGCTGGCGATGAACTTGCCGGGTTCCTCGCCGTCCTCGCGGCTGCGAACGTCGAACAGGGTCTCGGTGAAGTTCGGTCCGTCCGTGGAGCCCCCGAAGTCCGCGCCCGGGGCCGGAAAAAACTTTCCGCCGCGACCGACGCGATGGAGTTCACCCCAGGTCACTGCAATTGTCCCGTACTTTTCCTTCGTTTCCTTAAGGGTCTGGGCAAGCAACTCCAGAAGTCTCTTCTTCTCCTCGGGGGGAAGCGTCTTGCGCTCCGCAATGGAGGTTACGTCAACTTTGCCGGCGCACTTCAGCCGCCAGAACTTGTAAACGGAGGTTGCGGCGGCGTCCGGCGTGAATTCGCCGTTCCACGCAAGAAACGCCTTCACGAACGTGGAGAAATCCTCGTCGTCCATATAGTCGGCGCCGTCCGTTTCGATGGCGGACGCCAACGCCTCCTGCCAGGGTTTCGCGAGGATGTCGTATACGTCCATGGCATAGGCCATCGCGTCTTCCTTCGAGACGGAATCGTCGGCGTCCAATAGCTGGAGAATGCGCTTGCTGCGGGGGTTGTTGAAATCCCACGACACATTGTAAATGTAGGGCAGGTACTTCTCGGGAGTCAGCGGCGAGTCCTTCATCATGTTCTGCGGGCTGATATTGCAGTTCTGCATATAACCCTGCGGAGGGTTCTTGATTTGGACGAGGTCCCCGATGGGATGGATCTCGGTCCAGATGGTGGCGGCGCTGGCCGGCACGGGGGCCTTCCAGTCATATCCGCCCGCGCGGACCGGCGTGCGGCCCGTACGCACGTATTGGATATTGCCTTCCACGTCGGCGAACATGATGTTTTGTTCCATCATCGCGTTCATGCCCAGTGCTTGGTAGAACTCGTCCGTGTTCTTCGCGAGCAACATTTGATACGTTTGCTCGAACAAGCCGAATTCGTCGAAGTACGGTGAAGCGCCGATATACGCGACGCCCTTGTCCGTATCGATATCGAATACGGGCCCCAATTCCGTGTCGGCGGTCGGCTGGGTGACGGGGTCGCCGTCCTTTACCTTTACGGTGATCATGCGAGGGGTCGCGATCTTCCATTGACCGTCGATCTCGTATTTGGGCTGCAGCATATTCGAAAGATCGATCTTCACTTCGAACACGTCGGATGTGTCCGGGCCGCCGGTCGTCGGCGCCCAGCCGACGTAATCGGTATGGCCGAAGGCGAGCAGAGGCGATCCCACGAGGAAGAAGCCGTTCATGTGAAGTTTTTCGCCCCGTACCCTCGCTTCGTAGAACACCGCGAGCCCTTCCCATTCAAGGTGGGGGTCCGTCAACAAAATGGCGCCGCCGGTTGCGCTTCGGCTCGGCGCCACCGACCACTGGTTCGATGCGCCGGGGGCCTGCCGTCGTTCGCGGTTGCGCAGCTCCCCGTCGATGGTCCCGAGAGGCCATCGCATGATCATCGCGCGACCGATGGCGGCGCAATGCCAGGGCTGCAGGTCGATCGCCCACTCCGGCGTCTTCTCGGGATGCTCGGCCATGTACGCCTTGACCCCCGCGACAAAACTCTCCGCGATCGCTTTGAGTTCCGGTGAGGCTGACTCGAAGTGCTGTTCGCAGAATTCGGCGTTACGGACTATCTGCATCGCTTGATCGGTGCGCACGTGTTCGCGCCCGAAGGCTTCGGCGGCCGTGCCGGTGGCGACTCGAACATTCGCGAACAGATCGGCCAGCCGATCCTCGGCCTGTGCGTAGCCCAGACCGTACGCCGCCGCAGCGTCCGTCGAGGCGTAGATGTGCGGCACGCCCCAGGTGTCGCGGTAGATGGTGACGCTCTTCCCGGCATCGGCTGCCGGGGCGGGCGGTTGGACCGACGAATCCGGCGTTGTGGGCGCCGGTGTTTCGGTAGCGGGACGGCAATTGCTCCAGAGTAGGATGAGCGGTACGAGTGCGGCCGTCCAAAGTGAGACGCGTTTCATTACTAATACTCCCGGGTTGGTGCTATAGCCTGAGGTAGAGTTTACGCTTTTCCAAAAACCGCATGACGATATAGGTCAGCCAGAAAAAGAGCAGGAAATTCGCCGTGGCCAGAATCGCGGGGGCGTTCTCCGGCACCAGGGGTTTGATCGCTTCCCCGGTCATCCCGTGAAGGATATATCCCGCCAGTGCGTTCTGGCCCAGCGTGCGAAACATTCCAATTTCGATTCCTTTCAGATCGCTCAACCAGATGAAAAAAACCAGCACCGCCAACGAGAAACCGGCGCTGAACGTCAGGTAGGAAATGCTTCCGGCGCGTTGACTCATAGTCCAGATGTCGAATTGCCACCCTTGAGGCGGGGGTATGAAGGGGGGGTTGACGAGCCAGGCGCGGACGCCCGTGGCGAGTTCATGGCCAAGCATCCGGTTGTGAACCGCATTCAGGCATGCGAACGCGTAACCGAGCGACATGAGAATGATCGACCACAGCACAAAAGGCTTGAGGGAACCGCGAGGGCCGCGCGCCGTCATGACATCATAAGCGATAGACCCCGTCAACGTCGGTATCGTCCACGTCATAAACCCGAGGGGGCCGCCGTCGATGATCCGGGCCGTCTGAATCCAGTCGTAGTACCAGAAATATGAAATGAGGACGTGGGCGAGGCCGGAAGCCGCAAGGAACCCGGCCTGCACCCGGGTTGATGAGCCGATGACCGGCAGAATCCAAAATGAAGTGATCGCGATGTGCACGAGGGTCTGGATGTAGGTCCAGGTGAAGCGCGACTTCAAGTACCCTATCAGGCCCATCTCGGCGACCTGGTCCCACGAGAAATTGCTATTCGACGTGATTCCATAGAGGATGAGGCCTATAATCAGCAAACTGATGTTGCGCCAGAACGCATGCTTCAGCGCGGCCGAAACGCCGTCGCGTTCGCGCCGGCGCAAATAGGTGAGGCGAAACGCGAAACCGACCGCGAAAAAGAACTGGGGCATGATGGTG
>BTUX01000021.1:0-27689 GCA_045863315.1 Candidatus Hydrogenedentota bacterium
CTTTCCGTCCGTAGGTCTTCGCTCTGCGGAGCGAGCCGGGCGCGTCCAGACGCGCCCATTTATTTTGTTTAGCCCGCATTTCTCACCCGTCGCTCCCGTCATCGGGAGCGACTGGTGAGAAATGCGGGCTAGCCATAGGGGTTTGCTCGGCCGGGTGAGCGTTTCGGGAGCCTTTGCGTTGGTACCGTGGAACCGACATCGTAGTCCGGCGTACTTTTCGGGCGGTGTGTTTGCCGCATGTTGATCCGTCTCCTGGCGCCGGGCCTTTGCGCGGGGATACGGGAATTCTTACACTGGGCGCGCAAGCAATTCGTGTAAAGAGAGGTATCCCATGGTTCGGGAACAGATTGTTTTGTTGGCCATTGCGGTGAGTCTTGGGAGTGGATTGGCGCGGGCCGGCGAGCGGCCTGCCGAGGATGCGGAGGGAGTTGTACGACTGTTCAACGGCAAGGACCTGTCGAATTTCTACACGTTTTTGAAGGACCGGGGACGCGACACGGACCCGAACGAGGTGTTCACTGTGGACGACGGGGTATTGCGGATTTCGGGGCAGGACTGGGGGTGCATCACGACGAATGACGAGTTCGAGAATTACAGGCTTACGGTCGAGTTCAAGTGGGGAGAGAAGACCTGGGGCGACCGGGAACATGCGGCGCGGGACAGCGGAGTGTTGGTTCATTCGGTGGGCGAGGACGGCGGATACAACGGGACATGGATGCACTCGATCGAGGTGCAGATGATCGAGGGCGGCACGGGCGATTTCATCGTGGTGGGGGACAAGTCGGAGGATTTTGCGATTACGTGCCCGGTGGAGGACCGGCCTGAAGGAAAGCCGCTGGTGTATCAGCCCGGGGGAAAGGATGTGACGATTCACTCGGGCCGGGTGGACTGGTTTGGACGCGATCCCGGTTGGAAGGACGTGAAAGGCTTCCGCGGCGCGAGGGACGTCGAGAAGCCGGTCGGCGAGTGGAACACGCTGGAGATTATCGCGCAGGGGAATACGATCACCACGATTCTCAATGGGGTGACGGTGAACAGCGGCAAGAACGCCAAACCAACCAAGGGACGCATACAAATTCAATCGGAAGGGGCGGAATTATTTGTGCGGCGGGTGGATTTGCAGCCGCTGGGCAGGTGACCGGGATGGGCGCCGGAATTATCCGCGGCGGCGCTCGGTTTGCCGCATGCCTGACGTTGCCCGTTATGGCCGTGTGCGCGGGGCCGTATCCGAAAGTCAATCTCGCACCGGGATACGAAGTCGATCCCGATTGGCCCAAAGCGGACGCGGGATTGAAGTGGAGGGTGGTAACCGGCGTTGCGGTGGACGCGAAAGACCGCATCTGGACCGCGAATATTCTCGATCCGCCGATTCGCGCATTCGACGCGGACGGCAATTTGATCGCGTCCTGGGGCGCGGGATTGTTCAAGAACCCGCATTTTCTTCGAGTCGCGCCCGACGGAAGCATTTGGGTGGCGGACTATGGACGGCATGTGGTCCGGAAGTGTACCGAGCGCGGCGAGTTGCTCATGACGTTGGGAACGCCGGATGTGCCGGGACGCGACGAGTCGCACCTGAACATGCCGACCGACATTGCCATTACGGCGGCGGGCGATTTGTTCGTGACTGATGGATACGGCAATAACCGAATCGTGCATTACGACAAACACGGACGGTTTGTGAAAAGTTGGGGGCAGATCGGCGTGGGCGCGGGCGACCTGAGCCAACCGCACAGCATCGCGGTGGACTCGAAGGGGTTGTTGTACGTGTGCGAGCGCAACAACTGCCGGATTCAGGTCTTCGACCAGGAGGGGAAGTCGCTGGCGCAGTGGCGAAATCTAATCAACCCGTGGGGAATCTGGATCACGCCCGCGGACGAAATACTGGTGTGCGGCTCGACGCCGGCGCGATGGACGAAACGGGGCAACCTCGGGAATCCGCCGCACGATCAGATCGTGATGAAGTTTGATACCACGGGCCGCGCGCTGGAGTTGTGGGCATTCCCTTTGGCCGAGCAGGACGCGTGGCAGCCGGGCCACACGGATTGGGTGCACGGAATTGCCGCCGATTCGCAGGGAAATTTGTATATCGGGGACGTGCGCGACGACGCTCCGGAGCACCATGCGCAGCGGTTTGTGCGTCGGGGCGCGGAACAGTAAGGGAAGGTGGAACGACTGGGTTTCCTGGGGCTACGGCGGCCCGTTCGCGAATGAACCGATTCCGGGCGGACAGGCGCGCGAAACGTCATATTGTACGATTCAAACCGTTCAAGAAAAAAGCAGCAATATAAATTAAATATAAGTGTTTATATAATTGTACTCGCCGTAGCAAGATATATTTTAGTATTGATGCGCTATTGCGATCGGTTTGCGGGGAACTCGCGACCGACATCCGCGCCCGATGGACGCGATGCGGGGCGAATCGGCACGCATCGCGCAGAATGCAGGAAACGCGCCGACGATCAGGCGCTTGCATTAGCAAGCAGGCTGGACCTTTGAGGCGACGGACAAGGCCGTTGCTCGAGTTATTCCGCTGTGATCAACACCTTTGTCCCGAGCGGCACCTTTTCGTAGGCCTCAAGCACATCGTCGTTTCTCAGGCGCACGCAACCCATCGACGACGGCTCGCCGATCGTTTCCTCTTCGTTCGTGCCGTGGATATAGATGTAGCGCTTATAGGAATCGACGTCGCCGCCCTTGTTTTTGCCCGGTTCTTCGCCGGTGAGCCATAGGATGCGGGTCAGTACGAGGTCTTTCTTCACGATTTGGCCGGGCTTCCAGATTTCCCTTGTTGGCTTGGCGCCCTCGAACACCTGTCCCCAAGGCGCTCCGTCCCCGACTTTCCTCGCCACCGAATGCCAACCCAGCGGCGTCTTGTAGCTGTTTATTTGCGACCCCGTGCCTTTCTTCGCGGTGGCGCATCGGGCTTCCCAGACGACGAATCCATTGTGAACGATGCGCATGGTTTGTTCGCGGACGGACACCCAGACCCCGAGTGTGTCGCCGACCCATTTGTCCCAGTCGTATCGAGCGAGGAATTCCCGCTGTTCCTTGGACAGTGGGGCCGACTTGGTAGCGTTCTCTCGTGTCTGTTCGAGCGGCACAGCGAGGTCAGGCTCCTGCGGGGCGGTATGCGTTTGCGAAGCAACCGCAGCGGTAAAGGCGACGATGAAGGCGTGGGACAAGATAGGTTCTCCTCGGGTGTCGGATAGGCGGCGTGGAGCAACGTGCGGGAGCTGGCCGATACGGGCGGTGTGCGGCGACCTCGTCCGCAGCCCGATGCAATACGATGTGTCGGCGTCCGCATGGTCTGGAACCGGTCTCCGCGGCGTCGTGTCGGTTCGTCGCAATCGCGATACTCATCGGGGGGATATGGTAGCATTACCGCTTCGTGGGAGTCATGCATCCGGGGCGGGCGCCGCCGGGCCTGCGATTTACACGAGTTGAGCAAAGGGATCTTGTCTATGACAGCGCGAATTGTGGTGGTTTCGTGTTGGTTCCTTGTGGTTGGGATGTGTGTTGTGGCCGATGAAGCCGTGAAGGCGATGGTGGACAGCACGATGGCATTTCTCGATTCGCTGGATGCGGGCCAGCGCGAGGCCGCGGTCTTGCCGTTCAATTCCGACGAACGTCTCAATTGGCATTATGTGCCCAAAGATCGGAAAGGGATCGCTTTTCAATCGTTGAATGAGAAGCAGACGGGACTAGCGTTGGATCTGCTCAAGACGGCCCTGAGCACCCACGGATATGAAAAAGTCGAGACCATTCGGGGCCTCGAGGACATCCTTCACGAAATCGAGGGCGGTCGCGGTCCGGCCCGCGACACCCAGCTCTACTACTTTACGGTGTTCGGCGAACCCGCGGCGACGGGCAGTTGGGGACTTCGCTACGAGGGCCACCATCTCTCGCTGAACTGGACGATGCTGAACGGCAAGGTCATCGCCTCGTATCCGCAATTCCTCGGCGCAAATCCGGCGGAGGTGTTGCAGGGCCCGAGTAAGGGCCTGCGCGCGCTGGCCGATGAAGAGGACCTTGCCAGGGCGCTGCTCGATTCCCTTGACGAGGCCCAACGCAGCGCGGCGGTGCTGAGCGACACGGCCCCCCCGGAGATTCTTACGCGGGCTGACCGCGAAGCGGCCATTCAGGAGAACCTTGGGGTGGCGTACGCCGATCTCAGTTCGGATCAACAGGGAACGCTTATCAGCATCATTCAACTGTATGCGAGCACGATGCGGAAGGAAGTAGCAGACGAGCGCATGGGGAAGCTGCGCGCGGCGGGGTTGGAAGAGATCAAGTTTGCCTGGATGGGCGGCCTGAAGAAGGGCGAAAAGCACTACTACCGCATCCAGGGTCCCACGTTTATCATTGAATACGACAACACGCAGAATAACGCAAACCATATACATACGGTATGGCGCGATTTTCGAGGCGACTTTGGGATCGACGTGTTGAAGGAGCATTACAAGGCACACGCGAGCGCGGAGCATCCGGAGAAACACGAGCACTGATCAAGCGCCGCATTACCGTTTTCTTTTGGGTCGTCGGCATCGCCGTCTATACGGGGGTTGTCCTCTACGTCGGGTGGCGCGAAATCCTTGCCGCCCTTTCAACCGCCCGACCCGCTCCCGTGTTCTTCATGACGCTGATAACCGTTGCCGCCCTGTGGCTGCGCGTTTTCAAATGGCGCTTGGCCCTCGGCCGGGGCTGCAAGTCAGTCGGTCTCTTTTGGCTTTCGAAAGCGGCCGGCGAGTTCTCGCCGGGACGAGTGGGGGAGTTGTCGCCGCTTCTATTGCGAAGGTACCGCAACGCCCGCGTGGGCGCATGGATTGTCATCGATCGATTGCTTGAAACGATCGTGACCCTCGCACTCGGGGTCTTGGGGGTCCTGCTGATCAGCACCAGTAGTCGGATCGCGGTTCTGCTCCTCAGCGCCGCACTTATCGCGTCCCTGTTGCTGGCCCTTCACGCGCTCACGCGTCATACCTTCTTTGCCTATCTGGCACGACACTTCTCATCGACGTCTCGCTGGCACCGCGTATTCGAGTTGCTCGCCGCCGTCTCGTCGGAAGCGCGGGGTTTTCGGGCGCGGTGGATGAGCGCGACGGTCCTCACGGGTGTTGCGGGTTGCATGGACGTCTGGGCCGGCATGCTGCTGTACGACGCGTTTTCGTGGTCGGTATCGTTTCAGTTGATGGCGGCAGCCAAGGGCGTCCACGCGATTACGAGCGCGATACCGGTCACGCCGAACGCGACCGGGGTCCCGTACGTCACGACGGCGGTCCTGATTCACGAGGCGGGAGGAGTTCCGGCACACGTGCTGGCATCGGCCATCGCTTTGGCAGTGGCGATTACGAACACGGTATTCTGGACTTCGGCGGCGTTTGCAGCGATGTCGCTTGGTCGAGACCCGGACCCGAGCGTTCCGGCGCGGTTCGAATAGCGTGCGCATCGATTGGGGCGATCCGACGCGCAATATGATATGCTGCCATTGAAGGTGGATCATGCGTTCAGTGGGCGAGCGAGTCACGTGTGTGCCGAACCTGCCAAGGGTGTGTCCCGCATAGAGACCGTCGTTATTGCGGCGATCGTGCTGTCGTGCTCGGTGTTTGTGCTGGACTATGTGGGCAGCGCGCCGACGCGATTGAGGGCATCCTGCCAAGGTACGCTCAAGCAGTGGGGAACCATATTCAAACTGTACGCCGACGAGGACAAGGGAGGCTACCTTCCGCGCATGCAGGGGCCTCAGCCGTGGCTCGCGGCTGGCCAGCGGCTTGGGAGAGACTGCAACGCCGATCCGATCGATTTTCGATTCTCGCCCGATTTGAAGAGCGTGGTGCCGGAGTACTTGACGGATCTGCGCGTGCTGCAATGCGACGCGAACCGGGACGCGGGTTTGCGCACGATCGATGACGGCTGTGCGTACGCCGGTTTTCCGTCGCGTCCGGATGCAAGCTATCAGTATCTCGGCTACGTGATTGATCGGGCGGGCGGGAGCGACCCCTGGTCGAATTCTCCCGACGTAGGAAGCGGCGCGTATGAAGTGCCGGCGCAGTTAATCGAGGTTTTTCTGGCGCTACCGGGGCTCAATCAACGGGTGACCGGGGAAGTCGAACCCGATTACGCGACGTGCGCGGATGCGTTGGCGCACGCGATCGAGGTTGTTCCCGGCGCCGGCAACGGCGGCGGCGAGGTGGTGCATCGGTTGCGCTTGCGGTTCGAGCAACTGGCCGTTGTCAACGTCTATGATCCGACGTTACCCGCGTTGACTTCCGCGCAGATTCCAACTTTATGGGATCGGCTCGGGCCGGGTCGAAAGCGCCTGATCCAGGGGTCGCACTCGCCCGCGGGATGCAACGTCCTCTACCTCGACGGACACGTCGAGTGGCATGAGTACTCGCCGAGAGGAGGCTTTCCGGCCAACGACGCGCTGCCCGCCGCGATTCTGTGGGCGTTAGGAGACCCAAGTCCCGGTCCGCAGCGGCGGACTGCTTCAGGACACGAATGATCGCGAATCGCCGTCCCCTTGAAATGGTCCTGCCCATGCCGGTGGAAGGCGTGCCATGTACCTGTCCAAAGTAGGTTCGCGGCAACTCGCCGTGGCCCGAACGGGAGGCGCCGGTCGCGATACAAGTTGCGGCTCCGTGCGCACGTGATGCGCCCAGGACCGCATTGGGGGCATCGAGGGCGCGTTTCCAAACCCGTGTCGATGCCTTGCCGGGGCACGCCACGCGTCGGCGTCACGATCGATCGAAACTGGGGATGTCGAGTTGCTCGCCGCCGCGCAGCGAGGATTGGTGTGCGACGATTCCCGGCACGCAGAACGCCAGTGATTCATAGATGTCGATGGCCGGTTCACGTTCCTCGACCAACGCCATGATGAACTCGTTGGTGAGAAACGGATGCGAGCCGCCGTGTCCGCTGTCCTTTCGCATGGCCTCCGGCACCATCGGCCAGTAATCGGGCTCGATGGTGTCCTGCCTGTCCGGCAGTTGCGCGACGTACGGTTGGCCGCCGGATCCGCTCATGTACAAGGCGGCCTGCGTGCCAAACCACTGCGCGCGCTCGCCGTGGGCATTGAGTTTCCACCCGACATTGCATCGGAAGGGTTTGCCCTTGTCTGTGACAAATATGCCGGTTTCGTTAAAAAAGGGGTTCTGGTACGCGTTGTCCTGCAAGACCGGCTCGGAATCGCCCCATCCCACACACGAGACTTTCTTCAATCGTTCGCGGGTGACGCCGACGAGGAACGCAGTCGAGTGGGTAGGGTACAGCATTGGAGGGAAGCCGTAGCGCCACGTGCGTTTGCCTTCGTAAAACCACAAAACATTGCGTTCGTCTTCCTTCGAGGGGTGGTAATACTCGGCTTCGGTGTACACGAGTTCGCCGAAGAGACCGTCGTGATACAGTCGGCGCGCGGTAATGGTCGGCCAGCGGTAGTAACTGGTTTCCGCGTTCATGTAGACGAGGCCCGTGCGCTCTTTCAGTTCTTTCAGCATGGCGGCCTCTTCCAGCGTCATGCACGCCGGGCATGCCGAGATGACATGCTTGCCGGCTTCCATGCATAACCTGGTATGCCGAGGATGGTCCGGCGCGCCGGTGAATATCGCGATCGCGTCGATATTGGGGTCGAGAATCATCTTCTCGAGGGATTCGTAGGTCTTTGCGCATTGGTACGTCTGCATGAGGCGGTCGCGTCGATCCCGAATGAGGTCACTGACCGCTTCGACGGTACAGTTCGGATGTTGATGCCAGTGAAATGAGCAACCGAAGCGTCCGCCGACCAAACCGATCCGGATTTTGCGGTCCGAAGTCTGTCTCCACTCGGGCACGTCCGCGATCGCCCTGTGCGCGGCAGCGAAGCCGCATGCGCCGGTCAAGACGGTCAGGCCCGCTGCACTGAAAAACTCGCGCCGATCCATTCCCTATTCTCCTTGATTTGGAGTCGCCTGCGACTCGTCATTGGCGCGGACCGCGTCGAGGTAATCGGAAAGAATTCCGATATTGCGCGCGAAAGTTGCCGTGGAGATGATCTGATCGGTTTTATTATCATCTCCGTGATATGGAAGGCGTCCCGGCTCGAGCCATGCGCCGCGTCGATCGATTGATGAGACCGCCGCTTGCGCACGAGCGGCCAGTTCGGGAGTCAATACGGGTACGGGCGCCGAACGCCTTCGCTCGGGTTTGGGGCCGTCCCTCCTGGCGTTCTGGAAAGCGACTTCAATCTCGTCCAACGCGGAACCTACGATGAACCCGTAATGGGTGGGCAGGTCATCGGCTTCGTAGGTTAGAACGTAGTCTTTCGTCAAATAAAGCGGACGGTTGGTGTGAAGTTCGTAGAATCGCGCGAGTCTTCGTCCGGGCAATTCGGAACCGCGGTAGTACGCCAGTGCGCGGGGAAGGGGATCGAGATAACGCGATTCGCCGGTTTCGTGGTAAAGGTCAATCAACGTCTTCATCAGGCCTTGGGACTCGCCGCCGGTGATTGCGGGAGGCTCGAATTTGCGCGCCCATACCGGGTGCATGTTCGCATCGTACTGCTGTGCCCAACCCGGCTGCGGATCGGGCATTTGGGCAAGAAGGATGAAGTCACCGGCGCGGAGCGCGGCGTCTCGGTACCGCGCATCGCCATAGATGGAGAAGGCCATCATCATCGTCGTAATGGTGTCGGAGATGCTGTTGTCGTTAAACGTGTAGTCGCTCCGAAAGTCTCGCTGCACGTACTCGCGGGACCAATACGCGGGGTACCTTGCTCGGGCGACTGGGTACTTTGCGGGGTCCGGCGGTCGATCGTAACGCTGCGGCCACGCGCCGTTCGGATACTGGACCTGGATCAATTTCGTCAGTGCGTACAAGACCGATTCGTGAATGGCCGGATCGGAGAAACCGAGCGCATCGTCTACCTGCATCAGAAAGGATACGGCTGCCTGGGTGGTGTCGTCGTCCAAAGTGGAGGTATTGTTTCCCGCGGTGTTGCCATCGGTTCGATAGGCGTAGCCTTTTCGCTCTTCGGGGTCGAATTCGATTCGATAGTCCCACCCACCAGACTGGAGTTGGCCTTGAACAAGCGCCATCGCGGTGTCCTTTGCCGCGTCGAGGTAATAGGTGTCCCGTGTCGATTTGTATGCGCGGAGAATGGCGGCGCCCACCGCGGGGGTGCCCGGCGGTTGCACCCAAGCCTGGGTTGGAGTCGCCTTGCCTTCGCCTTCACGCTTGGACAGGTCGGCGCTGTAACGCCAGAGGTAGCCGCCATTGGTGGAGACGCGTTCGCGAAAAAAGGCGATGGCCTTTCGCATGCATTCACCGGCATCGTTCGGGCCAAAGTCGTCGGCGCGGCACACGATGGTTGAATGGACGAGCAGAACCACCGGCAGTACGCAGCGGGCGAATGGTCGGGTGACTTTTCCGATGGACCTGCTTGACATGAAATTAAAGGCCGAGGCAGCGGTAGTGCTCACGATTTCCCCTCGTCTACGGCGCATCAATTGTTTGCATGTGAACGTAGGCCCTATGCAGGCAGCACTTGCACCCACACTTTTCGGGTGCGGGG
Organism: Candidatus Hydrogenedentota bacterium; assembly: GCA_045863315.1. GTDB lineage: Bacteria > Hydrogenedentota > Hydrogenedentia > Hydrogenedentales > SLHB01 > JABWCD01. The sequence goes on from BTUX01000021.1 coordinate 9,545, forward strand.
GCCGTCGAATTCGCAGAAGTAGATGGATTGCCAGGTGCCGAACTGTAGTTGGCCGCTCCGAACGACGAGCATCACGCTATTGCCCATCATGCTGGCTTTAGCATGCGCGGCGGAGTTGCCCTCCGCATGGGCGTAGCCGCCCTCCCAAGGCACTGCGCGCTCCAAAATGCGTTTCATGTCGTGTGCGACATCGGGGTCGGCGTTTTCATTGATCGTGATCCCGGCCGTCGTGTGAGGAACGAAGACTACGCAGGCCCCATCCTGAACGCCGGTCGCCGCGACCGCCCGCTGGACGTCGTCGTCGATGTTTACGAACTGGCAGTGTTCGGTCGTCCTGACCGTGATTTCGTGCATGGTTCCTCCGGCGCCGGATGGAAGGCACGAATCCTTCACATCAGCGTCGCCTTCTGTGGCTGTCGCGACGCGATAGGGCAAGCGCCGCCGCGTAGGCGGGGCCGCCTACGCGCACCGGCCGCAGATGATTCGTTGTTCGACACCCGTTCCTGATACTACACGATACACAGTGAAAACAAGCCCGTAGGTGTCGCAGGCTGTTGGACCTGATGCACGAGCGCGGGCAAATAGGGCAATCTCACGTCATTTGCCAGGGTTTTGGTCCTCGAGGGACGCTATGGCCATAGCTTGGGGTGTCCCTTCCAAGTTCCGACGTCTCACTCCAGGATCGCGTCCCGAAAGGACGGTACTCCTGCCCCATAGAGGTACCGCGCTTACAGCGCTCTCGCGAGATGCGGGGCGTTGACTTGGGGCTCACGCCCCACGCTATGGCCATCCCGCCGCTTCGCGGCTATGCCCCACACATTTGGACATGGAATTTGGCGACTAACCCGCATTTCTCACCAGTCGCTCCCGTTGACGGGAGCGACTGGTGAGAAATGCTCAGGAGATAGCATAGAAGTCAATCGGGTGAGGATTTTTCACATCAACAGCCCGTTTTTCCTGTCGCTGCATAAAGGTATGTGCCGCACAAAGTTGTATCCTTCATTGCCCGCGGGTGTGAAAAATCCGGGCTAGGCGGATTTTGGAGGCGCGTCCCCTGGAACGGGGGGCGCGCCTCCCTCTCGATTTTCATTGCCAAAGTGACGAGCAATTCGGGCTGCGGGTGTAATCAGGATCAGCACGAACAAGGAGGCGGCGCTGATTCCAGCGCCCCACGTGAGGGACTTCGGTTGGTAGCGGAACTCGACGAGATGTTCGCCGCCGGGCAGTTTTACCCCACGAAAGACTCCCGCAACAGGATGGATTTCGACGCGCGCGCCATTCACATAAGCCTGCCAACCCGGATAGACTTGGTCCGTCAACACCAAAATCCCGCCATCGGACGATACCGAAATGCGAACCTCCTGGGGCCGATACGCATCCATATGCGCCGGGACGGCCCCGTGTCGGTACGCCGTCATTAATGACTCGAGGGTTGGCATATCGTCGGCGGTCACGACGAAGGCCCGCGGCCACGCGCTCCGGTTCTCGAAGACGGTAATGCCGGCTTCGTGATACACGGGTAGGAGATGCTCTGGCACGGGGACCGTCCCGGTGTCCGAATGCTGAAGCTCACTCCCGGGTCCGCTCACAATGTACCGGACCCCCAGGACATCGAACGCGGCCGCCGCACCGCTTTCGAGGGCGAGGCCGCCCCACACGCCCGATTTGATCGACAAACCGGCTCCGCCCGAACGCTCATGGGCGAGCTGAATACGCGTCGACGAGTAGGGATAAATGAAGTCCCAATAGGAACGCGGCATGAAAGGAGAGAGTCCATCGATACACGGTATCCGTGTCACGGTCCCGAACCTGGGCGCGCGCCGGCCCATTTCCCAGGCGTAGTCCACGTATACGCGCTCTGCCGTATTGTGTCGCCTTTCGAGTATATTCATCACGTTCGCTGCGGGGCCGACGAAATCCAATTGCTTCGGGATATTGAACTCACGCAGATCGTACAACGTGAACGGAAGCGCGGATTGCAGACCGATCAGGGCAAGCGTTGCCGCGCCCCTCGCGTGCACAGGGGAAATCGCACGAAGGGCGAGCAGCCTCGCGGTCGCCACACAGACGAACGCAATGGGTACCGAGAGGAATTCGACACGCGACGACGCCGTTACGCTGACTAGCACAGGAAGGCATCCCCCTGCGAGCCAGGCGTGGGCCAAAACTCGAAGCCTGCTATTGCCCGGCGTGAAGAGGTCGCGTAGCAGGACGTCCACCCCCTGCGCGGCCACAATCGAAAACGCGATCACGAAAAACGGCAAAAATCGAATCGGCGCACGAAACCAGTTGCCCGTTGGTAACAGGTAATACAGTCTCGCCGTATATCCATTCTCGCCGAGCATCAAGTCGAACGTGACCAGAGCGATGCCCGCGAAAAAGTAGGTAGAGGCCTTGCCGCGGATCAGACCGTAGCCCGCGACCAACAGCGGTAGAAATCCGATAAACACATCGTGTGTGCTTTGATCGTGGATACAAAGGGACGCAAGCAACGAAGCGGCGCTGGGTGCCCCTCCGCGAAAGGCCTGCTCGAACGTCATCCCCCGAACGGAACGTAGACTCAATTGCGACGCCTCGAACGCGGGAAGCAGTTGCACCGCAACGAGTCCAATCGCGAGTACGCCTCCACAGGCCAAGAACACGAGCGGTCGGGTCGGTATCGGCATACGGGTCCCCGCGCCACGGCCCTGCCCCACTTGAAAGATCGTATAGAGGCCAAGAAGCATGGCACTGCGCACCCAGATCTCGGTCTCGCCGGCCAAGAATTGAAGCGCGACCAGGATGGCCAGTACAGCAGTACGACCTGCTGTGGGTTGTCGAAGCACCCGGTCCGAGGCGCATACTATCCACGGAATGTAAGCCGCTGAACGATACGCGTCGAACTCCGTGAGCATACGAAAGGTGCTCCAGCCGGACAGCGCGACGCAGAGGACACCGAACATCGCGGCGAGCCGGTCGACAGCGAGCGCCTTTCGCAGGAGTACATAAACCCCAAGTGCAAGGACCGCTTGATGAAGGAATGCGCCGGCAAGATGCGCCGTTTCAAGGGGCAGGAGAAAAAACATCCAATTGGGAGGGTACAGCGGACCGTATTCGAGCGTGGCAAACATCGGCATGCCCGCAAATTCATACGGATTCCACAGCGGGAATTCGCCCGTTCGTATGGAATACACGGAATAGACGACGCTGGGCAGCCACAGACGCGGGACGTCGCCGGCGAGATCGGACAGCATTTGCGGGCGCTGGAACCAAACGCAACAATACCAGAAGATGACAAGGACAAGAACCGCACCTAATGCGGCAGTTGTGCCCCGCCATCGGGCGCTGAAGCGGGGGCCGCTCCCCGTAATCTCGACTTGTAAGGCGGGGGAGTTCACGTGTGCTCCATGCGACAGAGTGGAGCGGCTACTCCCGTTCCCACTTTAATAACCACGGATCGCCCGTTTCTTCCTGAAACCGGCGGATCTTGTCCTTGAGTTCCGCGAGCAGAGATGCGTAGGCCGGATCGTCCGCAAGGTTGTGGATTTCGTCCGGGTCCGCATCGAGATCATAGAGCTCGAACGCAGGCCGGTTTGTGTAGGCGTCGATCGCGCGCTTCCCGTAATGGGTGGAGCGCCCGTGCAACGTCGCTTGCCAGGTCTTTGAATTCCACAGGTCGGAGGCGAAGGGAAAACCCAACCCGTGCGCGATATTCCAGATGAGTTTGTGTCGGCGTGTACGGACCGCGCGCATGGGATAGTACATCGTGACTTCGTGAAAGGTGTGAGAACAGTAAACCTCGTTCCGACTCATGGGCGATGGCTCTTCCATCGCATGTAAGAACGACCGCCCCTGCATTCTGGAATCAGCCGGTGCCACTTGGCAAAACTCGAGGACGGTCGGCGTGATATCGATCCATGACACCATGGCATCACAAGTCTGGCCTTTTCGGCCGCTTACCGGATTGCGTACCACGCACGGCAATCGAATTCCCGGCTCGTACAAGGTCGTCTTCGCTCCGGGCCACGGCATGCCGTTGTCCGAGATGTAGATGACAAGCGTGTCGTCCCACCGGCCCGTCTCCTTGAGTATTTCGATAAGGCGAAGCAGACCGGAATCCGCGCGTTCGATGGATGCGTAATACTGAGCGAGTTCTTCTCGGCACTCCGGGGTATCCGGCAGGTGCGGGGGCACCTTGACCGTGTCCGCGTCAATCGGCGTGAATCCCTCGCGTTTGAACGGACGGTGTGGTTCCACCGTGCAAAAGTAGAGGAAGAACGGGGAGGATGCGTCTCCGATGAAGTCTCGGCACCTGTCCGCCATGTCGCTCGGCACACCGGTGGGAACATAGGCGTCGAAGTGATATACGTCCTCCGGCAGCACGTGATGCTTCCCCGCGCACAGGGTGCGATAACCCGCATTTGCCAGGGTATTCGGCAGGCTTTTGATGTCCGGAAAGGAAACGAAGTGATGCTTGGCATGCGCCAGCCCGTACTGTCCGGTCGTATGGTTATGCATGCCGGAAAGGATTACGGAGCGGCTCGGGCTGCAACTCGGTGTCGTACAAAACGCGTGAGTGAACCGGGTGCCCTCCCGGGCAAGCAGGTCGAGGCCAGGCGTATTCACCAGTGGATTGCCGTAGCATCCTGCGTCGTTGGTTCCGTGATCGTCGCCCACGTAGAGGACCACGTTTCGTCGCTTTGACGCCTCACCTTGTGCCGCGGTGTTCGGTGTAAGCGCGATTGCGGCGCCCGACATGCCGGCCTGTTTCAGGAATTCCCGTCGTAGCATGGAACACGCTCCCCTGTATTCGATCGACTCCCGCGAACTACTACCGCTTGAGGTTTACTCGTACCGTGCACAGTTGCCGGGGCGGAATTGTAAAAGAAACGTCGCGGTCTTCGCCGATGCTTACCGACATGTGCGTCGAATCATCGGCGCCTTGCACGTGCACACTGTACGTTCCCGGTTTCAGCAGATACAACCGGGCCCCCATTTCGCGCGGGGACTCCCCGAAATGGAACAACTCGGCTTCGAACCGGTCCGGGCCGCTTGCGGTGACCAGCGCCGCGATTTCGCGCGGACGCGTGAGCCAACGCACCGCATTGACTGGAAAATCGATCCCCGCATCGGGATCGCCGGTGGCTGTCGAGTAGAGCAAGGCGGGATCCGGCGAATGAAACGCCGGCAGCGCTTTCTCGTACATGCTGTTTGCGCCGAAGAGGGAAGGAAAGCGCAACACGCGGTCCGTGTACCGGACTTCGCTCGTATAGCCTTCGAAGTTAATGCGCAAAGCGTCCGCGTTTCTCCTCAGCGCTTCCGTTATCGCTTCGCGCTTACCATGAAGTCGGAGGGAAACATACGGATTCTCATCTTGAGCCAGCAGGTCGTCTAACTCCTCCTCCCCGGTCAGCAACTTATATTTTGCGGCGATGCCCGTCATGCCGCCCAGTTTCGATCCGCACCAGGCCTCGGATCCCGGTTCGGGGTATTCAACGGGGGATTCGAGATAGCGAAGGCGCATTTGCGCCATGCTTTTCAGGGGCTCAAGGTATTTCGCATCCCCGGTCATGTGGTAGGCGAGCAGGAGGGTATTGAGCATCATGCTCATCGAACTCGGCCACACATAAAGAGGATCGTCGGTGTGATTGTCGGGTTCCCACCAGTGTTCGCCGACGCCGCCGACCGCGCCGTCGGGCCAGTGAATCGCGCTGGGGATCACGCCCGCCGGTTTGCCGCGTTCGCTGCGCGCAGTCGCATCCACCCAGGTGTCCAACCAGGACGTAAATAGGCGGCCCATGTGTGCATCGCCGGTGCGTTGCCAGAGCAAGAGCGCGGGCTGGACGGTGCGCGGATGATAGACCGTGTCGCAGGCCCGCCTGGGTTCAAGGTCTACCCGGTCGGCGCTGAAGTACGTGCTCTTGAATTGCAGAAACCCGCGATCGTTGATACCGGTCCACAGGGTGTCCATGAGATCGACCAGCCGCAGCGCCCGATTGCGCCACTCCGCTTTGTCCGGTTCTAGGTGCATCATCGGTGTGAGGGTGTCGGCGGAATCCTCGGCGGTGTGTTCGACGTCATACAACAAGCCCGTGTACCCGCCGGCCATGTGTTCTTGCGCCCACAAGGCGCGGGAGAATCGCGCTTGCGCGGCCGTGATTTCGGGGTCCTCGAATGCAATCAACACGGGAATCCACCAGCGCCACATCTCGCAATCGTCGCCCCATCCGCCTCCGTACTGCCCGTCTTCCTGCATACGGTGGCGAATCCACCAGTGGATGATGTCGGCTATGCCTTCGAGCCCTTCGCGTTGATATGCGGCCCATGCGGGCGCGTCCTCCGCCGGCTCTGATACCGTGTCCCTTGGGATGGCCTCGCCCAGATACATTCGCGCAATACGGTTTTCAGGGAAGTGACGCGCGTATCGCTCGAACTCCTGGCGGGCCGCGTCGAGTTGGGCACGGCGGGCGTTAGGAATCTTCCAGATATTGCCCGATTCCAGCGTCACCCAGACTATCATGCGCCCGCGGTACAGATGAGTGAGGGGAAACAGAGGGGAAGACTTGTCTACTTGGAAGCGATAACCCCCGTCGCGGTACATCTGGTGGCCGAAGTAGTCGAGGCGCTTGTCGGACACCCAGCGATCGAATTCCTTAATCAAGTGCTCCAGTTCCGCTCTCTTTTGATCGTCGAGTGCAGAAATGGCCCGCATCTGCTTGAGCAACTTGACCCGCTCCCGGTCGTCGTTCGTGTTTCCGGCCGCTTGAATGGCAGACCGGAGTTCGGCAGCCGGGGACTCGGCGGCAGACGGAACAAGAACCGTGCCGGCTGCGGACACGATCAGGGTCAAGAGGCCACGCCGCCTACACTTCACCGGACTCCCCCTCGTGGGCGTACTCACCTCATCGCTGGACGAATGCGGATCGACCCTCGACCGTGCACACCCGGCCCTTATGTGGAACTTCGGGCGGCGGGTAGCGTGAGCGCGGCTTCATCGTGCCATGCCGCATGCCGCACTGCCAGCAAGTCAAAGACCTCGGCGTCCGTGACGGTCACGTCGACGAATTCGCCGACGCCAAGCGGATCGTCGGATTCGACGTAGATGTTGCCGTCGATTTCCGGCGCCTCGAGGGGACTGCGACCGACCCAGCGGCCCCGGGCTTCGTCAAATCCTTCCACCAACACGCGCGTTCGCGCACCGATTCGAAGACCGTTGAGCCGCTCCGTGATCTCGGCCTGGGTTTCCATCACCGCTTTCCACCGCCGCTCCTTGGTCGCGCGGCTGAGCTGGCCCTGCATTGCGCCCGCAGGTGTGTCCTCTTCCTTTGAATATTGGAATGCGCCCAGCCAGTGGAACGACAACTCGCGCATGCCCTTCAACATGTTGAGGTGGGCGCTTCGGGTCTCCCCGGGGAAACCGACGATCATGGTGGTCCGCAGTGCAATGCCGGGCACGGCTTCACGAAGCTGTTCAATCAATCGGGTCGTGTTTACGTCTTTCGAGGGGCGGTTCATCCTGCGCAGGACGTCTTTGTCGAGATGCTGGAGAGGCACGTCGAGGTAGGGAACGACCTTAGGTTCTGTCGCCATCACGTCGAGAAACTCTTCCGTCACGCCTGCCGGATAGCAGTACATGCAACGGACCCAGAAATCGCCTTCGAGCGCGCATAGCTCGCGCAGCAGATTGGGCAAGCGGTAACCGCGCCCCCAATCCCGCCCATACGCCGCGAGGTCTTGCGCGACCAGGATCAGTTCTTTCACTCCTTGGTCCAGCAGTGAACGCGCTTCCTGCAATAGAATCTCGACCGGTACGGACTTGTGGCGGCCCTTCATCAGCGGAATGGAACAGAACGCGCAGCCGTGATTGCATCCGTCGGAGATTTTCAGGAAGGCATAGGGTTTATCGTCAATTCGCTTGCGCCGCATGAACTGCTCGATCTCGACCGACGGCGTTGCACGTACCAGCCTGCGATCGATTGCCGCTGCGGGCCCATCCAGAATCATTCCGGCAAGTTGGCTGTACTGTCCCACGCCGATTAGCCCGTCGATGGCGGGCAACTCCTTTAGCAGGTCATCCGCGTAGCGTTGCGCGAGGCATCCGGCGGCGAACACTTTTTTCGGGAAGCCGGACTCCCGCTTGCGCTCGGTGAACTCGTACAGGGCTTCGATCGACTGTCGTTTCGCGTCGCCGATGAACCCGCAGGTGGTCACCACGACCGCGTCAAAATGCGTTTCCGTGTCGGTATCGTCGATGAATTCGACTTCGCAACCCGATTGCTCGAGCATTCCCGCGAGGTACTCGTTGTCAACCGTGTTCTTGTCGCAGCCTAGGGTAAACAGACCGACACGCATGAGAGGACAGCACTTTTCGAAAATCGTGGGCCGGTAATCGGCGAAATTCTGATGTCGTAGAATGGCAGGGGAACGGGACCGAATGCAACTTATGACGATTGTCGGAACCGTTCGGGGGTATACGGCGCGTCCACCGTGTAGTGGACCGTATCCGTCTCGCCGGTCGGCGCCATGCAGGTGAGGGTGTGTGGTCCTTCGGTGAGGTCGATGAGCAGGGTCTGACCCGGGCCCGAAACGCCGATGTGCCGCGAGTCCAGGTACCAGTGCAACGTGACCGACGAGTCTGCCGATGCGCGCAGGCGAATCCGGTCCGAATTGGGTTCCTGTGTAAGCACGAATTCCGCGCGGTCCGCGGGCACGAGAATCTGAAGGCCGTCGCGGCGACCGTGCGCCAACTCGAGGGTGTTGATGGGCGCGCGGACTTTGGCCAGGTTCCAGCCCTTCGCGCCTGCCGGCCATCGTTCAAGGGGATTGCCCGATTCACCGCTTTGCGGGTAGTGCACGTCGCAACGCCGGTTCAGGAACTGGTCCGCCGAAATCCGGGTGGTCACGGTCTTTGCGCACCACGTGGACGCGGGAAGCCCGCTTGCGGCGCACACGGTAATCTGCTGCTGGCCTACCTCCGGGCCTGGCCAAACGGACGAAACGCCGACGGGCAGCGACCGGAAGAGGCGGGCCGCCAGGGGAAGCGCGGCGCGGCCGCCTACCAGGAATTTCGAAGCCGTCCCGTCGTTGTTGCCGAGCCATACCCCTACGACGTATTGACGGTTGAACACGATCGCCCAAGCGTCGTGATTTCCAGTCGAGGTGCCGGTTTTCCAGCACACGCGGGGCACGTATCCGACCGCATTCACCATGTCGCGCTGGAACTCATCGGGCAGGGGCTGTTCGAGCATGGTGTAGAGTTCCACACACGTGCCCCTCGACAGGATTCGGCGCGATGCCGCGTGCGTGTCTCTCAAGTCGCGGAGCGGCGCATACTCGCCCAGATTCGCCAACATGCGGTACCCTGCGACGAGCTGATCGAGCCGCACCTCGCAGTTGCCCAGCGTAAGTCCGAGACCGTAATAGTCCGCGGACCGGATCAAGGTAGAGAATCCTGCCGCGTGCAGGAAATTGTAGAGGTCGTCGTATCCGAGTCGGTCCAGCACGATGATGGACGGAACGTTGAGCGATCGTCGCAATGCGTAGGTCGCGGAAACGATGCCCCGGTATTTTCCGTCGTAGTTTTCCGGATTGTACAGGCCGTAATCCAGCGAATCGTCCAGAAGCGCCTCGCACGAATACAGGAGGTTGCGTTCGATAGCCAAGGCGTACGTGAACGGTTTGAGCGCCGATCCCGGAGATCGTAGGGCACGACACGCATCCACCTGGCCGCCGCCGGGGGTTCGATAGAAGTCAGCCGACCCGACCCGCGCGAGCACTTCGGCCGATGCGACGTCGACGACCATGATGGCCGCATTGGTCACTTCGTTGTCGAACTGTTTGAGTTCTTCCTTCGCCAATCGCTCCGCCATGGACTGCAGGCCGTAGTCGAGCGTGGTCGAAATGCGTTGCCCGCCATCCCGCACCGATCGAGCGCGCATCGCGAGATGGGGGGCGAGTTGGGGAAACTCGTGCCAAGCGGCCCCAAGCGGCTCCGAGACCGCACGGGCGTGTGCGTCCTCCGAGATAAATCCCTCCTGCAGCATCCTGCCCAGGACATGATTTCGGCGCCGCAGCGCCGTATCCGGCCGACTGATCGGCATGAGGCGGGTTGGCGCCTTGGGCAGGCCGGCAAGGGTTGCCGCCTCCGGCAACGTGAGCTCGCGCGCGGGCTTGCCGAAATAGCGCCGCGATGCCGCCTCACACCCCACCAAATTCAAACCATAAGGCGCCGTATTGAGATAGGCTTCAAGAATCTCGTCCTTACTTGCGTGACGTTCGAGCCGCACCGCGCGGACGGCCTGAATTGCTTTGCCCACGACGGAGCGGGGGAGGTCGTCGGCCTGTTTGACGACCTGCATCGTCAGCGTCGACGCACCCGATCGGATTCCCCCGCCTAACGTGTTCTGGATTATCGCCCTCGCGACGGCGACCATGTCGACGCCGCGATGCGAACGGAAGCGCTGGTCCTCCGCCGCGATGGTCGCATTCACCAGGTTCGGGCTGATGTCCGCGAGCGGCCTCGGAAAGCACCATTGGTCCTCGGCGTTCAGAAATGCGTACATGAGTCGGCCGTTGCGATCGACCATTTCCGGCGAGGTGGCCGTCTGCAGGTAACGCGCCGGCTCGATCGGCAGCAAGCACGCGGCGATGCCGGTCAGGGCCGCGGCAACAACGGCAATACCGCCGCCGTATACGATGCGCGCCCTCGTGAACTTGTACCGTGCGGCAATCATGGTTCCGGCTCGGCCCCTCAATTCTAACGGGGTGATATGTCAATCGCGGACGGCGCGGAGCGCCCGTGGATCGACGCGTCGTACATGCACTCCGCCACCACTGCCGGGTACTGATACTGCCCCGGCGTCACCGCGCGGACGACGTAATAGAACTTGTACGTATCCGGAGCCAGTGCATCGAATGCCGCCACCAGGCGGTCGTCGCGAATCTCGAGGAACGACGGCGTCACCGGGTCTTTGAAGGCCCCTGCCGGCAGCGCGTCCGCCTCAAGCCGCGGATTCTCGATTTCAAACCCTGCGGGGATGAGGTCGGCTACGACCAAATTCTTCGCATGGCGGTCGACTTTGAGTTCCAGCATGACAACGTAGCTCTCGGTCTGTGCAAATTGCGAGGGATTATGCGGTTCGCCTTTGGGCGTATGGAATGTTCGCTGCACGTGGATGCCTTCCGCGACGGCGTTCGGGTCCGTAGTCGCGGGCACGCCGCGCGTGGTGACGCTCACGTAGATCGCTGTAGCGCCCGTATTGGTCACCACAAAGCTGCCGCCCGGGCCGTGGTGGCGGCCCACATAGTGGTCGACCCCTTTGACACTACCGGGACCCTGTGACCCGTCGATCGTCGCCGACGCGGCTTCCACGTTGGTCTTGAGGAGGTCCATGTAACTGGCCAAGGCCGAAATAATGAACGCGGTCTCCTGCGTCGTGCCGTAACGCCTGTTCGCGAGGTAATCCGTGAGGAGATCCGCCTTTTCCGACATCGCCTTGGGGTCCCCCTGCATTTGCACCAGCGCCAGTAATTCGACGGCGGTGCTGCGAATCTCCGAGTTTAACGTCCCGTCCGGCTCGCGAACGTCGAAGGGCTCCGACGGCGCAATGGACAGGTAGAGCGACACGCGATCGCGGTCCTGTGTGTTTTGCGCAATCGCCGCGGCCAGGAGATAGCGGGCCGCGCGCGGCAGTTTCACGTTGTCGAACCGTTCGATCTGTTTGATTGCCTCCGTATCTCCGCCCAAAGCGAGCACGTAGGTTGCGTATGCGCGGAGATATGACGCCGAGGGGTCGTCCTTTGACCAGTCCTTGGCCAACTGCTCCACGTACGATTGCAGCGCCGCGAAATTCTCTTCCGGCAACTCGAACTCGCGCCCATTTTTCACGAGGGTGAGAAAGTGTAGGGCGTATACCGAACCGTAGGGGTAGGGGTCGTACGCGCCCGGCCAAAAACCGAGACCTCCGGAATCCGTCTGCATGGAGAATATGCGACCGATGCCCATCTGGATGAAACCTTCGATTTTCTGTTCCGATTGCAGATGCATCGAGGTCAGGGCGCTCTGTTTTTGCAGCAGGTACATGGGCATCAACCGCGAGGTGGTCTGCTCGACGCACCCGTAGGGGTATTGAACGACATAGCGAAGCGCATCCTGCACGCGGACCAGCGGACTGGCGCTTGCCAGAATTTCGACCTCGGCCCGAACGTCGTCCACGAACTTGGTATTCTTCGCGGTTGTGCTTTCACCGGGCTGCAGCACGATGAGTTCGTGGTGCGACTGAAATGCCGCGGGCGCGCGCACGGGGAGCGGTGCGGTCTCGGCGAGGTTTTCCAAAGTGTTACCCGCCGCGTCCTTGAATACGGCATACCAGCGAATCGTGCCTTGCCCGATCGCGTCTCCCGCCGTGAAATCCGCGAGCACGCTGGCGTCGCCTTTGGCCGGCACGTCGATCTCCTGCGTGCCGGTGTTGCCCGCAAGCGTACCTTCCGCTGTCCAGTTGACGGACACCTTCGCCGCCACGTCCGTGTTGTTCACAAGCGTTGCGCGCATCGTCGCTTTGTCGCCCGGGAGCAGGAAGCGGGGCATGCTCGTGCGCAGCATGTACGGCCGCCGAACGTAGACATAGCCGGTCTGTGCGCCGGTTGAGTCGGAGGTCGCGCCGACCGCGACCAGACGCAATTGCCCATAGTATTCGGGCAGCGTCATGCTTACGACGGCGCGGCCCGACGCGTCCGTGTTTACGACGCCCGACCAGAGGGCCACGGGGCGAATCCAGTTCTCATCCACGGCAGACGCTCGTTTCCCCAGCAACGCCTCGAGGTCGCCGCCGATCTGTGTTTTCTCGAAGTCGTAGGCAACTTTGTCGTAGTAATGCGTACGGCGATAATCCGGTCGCCGTTGACGCGAAAAGTATTTGACCGGGTCGGGGCTTTGATAGCCGGTGATGGAGTGAATGCCCTCGTCCACCGCGGCCAGGGTGACTTCGCACACGGCGGGATTGCCGGACGCGTCGCGCGCCTCGACCGTAAACTGGACCTCGCTGGACGGGCGAACCTCCTCAGGCAGACCCGGAAACGACAACGCAATCGACCGACGGGGGTCATCAACGACGATCGAAGCGAGCGCGAAGCTCGAGAACGGATACACCTGATTTTGCCCTTCCTTGATCGCGTGGACGACCGTGGCCTCGATCCAGACGTTCGGGCACTGCTCGCGGCCCAGCAGAAACCGTGCAATCCCCACGCCGTCCTTAATGTCCACCGATTCGATCCGCTGAATTTCTTCGCCCTGCAGCACGATGAAGCCCTTGCCGTCGAACGGCGCCTCAATCCTCACTGTAGCCTCGTCTCCCACCACATACTTCGCCTTGTCCAACGTCAACTTGATCAGGCTGGGCCGCGCCGCATCGACGAGATGCGGCTCGCCTCCATACGAGTAGAACGATAGCGTGCTGAACTGGGGAGTGGCGTCGGAGTGCACCCGCACCCGGTAGTAGCCGTATCCTCCGAGCGTGAACGAGGTCGAGCCCGTCCCGCCGGTCAAAGTAACGTCCCGGGTTTCGACCGGTTCAAAGGTTTCGGACCAATTCGGCTCGTGGTAGTTGTAGTAGCGGCGAACATAGTAACTCCAAACCTGCTTCTCGAGGGTCACCTTGACGGTGTCGAGCGCGGCGGGCGTTTCGTCCGCGTTGATGGCGGCGACATTCACGTCAACCCCACTTCGGTCCTGCGCGGATGTCGCCGCTATTCCGAGACACACCTGCGACGGAAACAACGTGGTTTCCGTCGTCCCTGAGACGGCGCGCCCGCCGACTTCGTATACCTGGCCCAACACGAGGGCGTTCAAGGGAAACGTTACGGTCGACGGCGCGGTATACGTGAAGGTGAACTTGGCCGTTCCCAGTGCGTCCGTCTGCTCCTCACCCGACGAGACGACCTCGGTTTTGAATGGGGTATCGTTGCCGAACGTATAGATGCGCCACTTCTCGGGCGAAAAGCGCGCGGGCTTCAAAATGACTTTGACCTCGCTTTTCCGTTCCTTTGCGGGCGCGCCGTAGAGTTCCTGGGCGTTGAGTTCAATCGTGTACTTTTCCCCGGAAAACCATCGTGGTTCGCTCACCTTTACCGCGGCTTTCATTCGGTTCGGCACAAACTCTTCGAGATTGAACGTGTACGTGCCGATGGCCCGCCGATCGCCGGGCACTTTCAGGTTCACGATGTACTTGCCGGTGGGATAGTCCTTCTGTGTCGCGAGGTCAAGGCCCCCCGTTCCAAGCGCCGAAAGCGTCGTCGGACCCTTCGTCAGGTCCTGACCGTTCGGTTTGACAACAGTATAGGTCAGCGGGACGTTCGGCAGCGCATCGCCGTAGTTAGTCCTGACGAGCCACCGCAGATGAACCGGTTCGCCGGGGCGGTACAGATCGCGGTCGGCATATAGGAATGCGTCGTACGCCTTGCGATCAAAGCGCGGCATGTCCGGCGAGATTTCGCGGGTGTCGTCGGTGCGGGGCTGCAGTTCGAGGAAGGTATAGTCGTCGCCGGCTTCGACGACGACCACCGACGGCAGGCCGAGCCGCTTGTCAAAAGGCCCGAGCTGCGACATGCCGCGTTCGTCGGTGTTGCTTGTCCCCATCACCTGGTTCTTTTTCGAGTATACAGTCACCGTTGCCAGTGGCTTCGGTTCGAGCGTATACAGGTCGTGGGCAAACACCACCAGTGAGTCATCCAGCCAATGCGAAAGCAGTCCAATGTTGGTGAAGAGGACCAGCTTGGTCGCCTCCGGATACCGGCCCTCGGCATGCTCATACTCTCCTTCGTATTCGCTTGCGTCCTCGTCTTTCGATTCATTCCGTTCCGGCGGCGAAATGTCGTAGGCCGCCAGGCAAAACACGCCGTACTTGTTCTCGGGGAAGTTTTGGTCAAGCGCAAGCGGAGTCGACACCACTCGGTCTTTCACGACCTTCACGTCCATTTCCGTCGACGTCAGGTATTCGCTCCATGTATCGAGGAACTCCATCCACGGTTTGCCTTCGTTCATGTCGCGGATCGCGACGGCAATATTCGACGGGAACATGCGGTACAGGCTTAGTTTAGTTTTCGAGACGTTGCGCGTCTCGAGCGGCAGCGCCAAGCCGCCGCGCCGCGGGAAGTAATACTTGCCTTCGTGAGCGAACCCGATATAGTCGGGTACTTGTTCCGTCATAGCAGAAAAGCTGTACGCCTTCTTCAGCTTGGCACCGTCTCCGTACGGCATGCCTTCGCCAAGGTGGAACCGGTACGTCGAGTTGGAATCGAAATCCCCGTACACCATTAGCCGCGAGGCCCGGTAGCCCGGTTCGATCCTCAGGTTCGCAACCTCCGGTTCGACCTTCAGATATTGCTTCAGGGACGGCGCCTTGACGGCCGCATTAAATCCGAGCTGGAGCGACAGCCCATCACGGCCCGCCCAATTCCACCATTGGTCTTCCACCCGTAGCTCCGGCTGCGGCAGGCGGGAGCGAGCCATAAGCACCTGCTTGGTGGGCCAATCCATCGTCGAATGTTCCGCCCCGGTCAATCCTTCTTTCAGTTCGATGATTAAACCTTCGTTGACTGGGTCGGCGTGTTGCACGGCGACCACGACGCTTCCGTCCGCGTTCGCTTCCACCACGTCGTACTCGAGTGCCTCGCGGTCAGACTCCCGTCGGATGGTCAGATACGCCTCGAGGTCTTCGGCGAGGACCGCCCTCGAAAAGGAGAGTATGACCCGCTGCTCCAATTCTCCGAGTTCGCCCCATGCCACTTTTTGCAATTGCAATGACAGCTTCGGTGGATATTGGGTCGAGTAGTCCGTCGCCAGTTCAAACTCCCCGGACGCGTCCTTCAAACCCTTCGAGATGGAAATGGTCACGGGCCATTCGGTATTCGGCGACAGAATCATGCGCGTGATGTCGTCATCATCCCTTGTTCGGAGTTCGAACGGCACCGCGGTCCCATCGGCGGTGGTCACCGTCAAATGAGATTGAAGGGTTTCGCTCGAAACCGGAGTGGAAAAGAGGATTCCCACCACTTCGCGTTCGGGCGTTGAATCAATCAACCACAGCCGGCGGACCTCAAAACCAAACGCCGCGAACACGAGCGAGCGCTGTTCCGGATCGAGCTTCTTGCCAGTTACCGACTCGATCGCGTCCCCCAGCTCGAGGCGCACCGGCTCGGTGATGGGAAACGTGTCCGAACGGATATCGAGATAGTTCTTCGCAACGGTAAACGTGCCCTGGAACGGCGGAGTGGTCGTGAACGGGGCGGTCGCGCCGGGCTCGTTTAGACCTTCCTCCTTCAGATCCTCACTAAAAAACACCGTAATTCGGTTCTTTAACCGGTCGCTTGGCAGTGGCACCGAGCCGACCACGGAGATATATTCCGGTTCCCGCCCAGTCCCCTCCTCAGGCGTTGTCTCAGCACTTGCCTCTCGGTTCTCCAATACCCTCCCGTCGATCGACTTTTCGCCTTCGGGCTCGGCCGGCGCTTGCGCCTTGCGCGGTATCAGCGTGAGCAGCATCACGATGCCCGCGACGAATAACAGGAGTACCGTTGCCTGAACGGCACGTCGTGGGTTTGAATTCGGAGCCTGCGAGGATGACATGTTAGTTCCCCTCTCTCTGCCGCGGAAAAGCAGTCGTCAAATTGAATAACCCGATGCAAGACACCCCCGCTGCCGTCTCCCCCGCGGAGTGCATGCGGACAGTGACTTTACAATTATAGCAAGCAATCGCGACAAACCAATGCACACTATAGAATGTGCGGAATGCCATCCAAGGTTTCCGTTCCGGATTGCGCTCCCGCGCGTGTTGTGTCATGCTGCAGGGCAGACCGACGAAAGGAGTCAGCGATGTTCTGTCCACAGTGCGGCGCGGAGTTCGTCGAGGGCGTAAACGAATGCGGGGAGTGCAACGTTGCGCTGGTTCCCGAGCGGCCCGCCGACCTCGACCCGGGCTACCAGGAACTGGTCACCGTTTACGAACTGCCCAGTGCAAACGCGCTTCCCGTTGCAGAATCCATCCTTCAGGCCGCGGACATCCCGTACACCGTCCAGAACGAAACCTCATCTCTGAACGTGGTAGTCGGGAAACCGTATATCCAAGTGCCGCCCGAGTACGTTGAGGAAGCCGAACGCCTCCTCGCGGATCTGGAGGCGCCTGCCGAACCCGGCGATCACGGAGGAGAAGAAGAGTAGGTTGGAAGTTGCGGCGAGCGCCGGCTTTGGGCGAGTGGGAGGAATGGGAATCTGGGGCAGAGGACGCGCCACGGAGGACAGGCGGGTTGACGGCGACAGCCGTCCCTTCGTTCGAACTTCGCCACCACTCGGGGTTACTGTTCCAAGATTCTTATCGCCACGATGGGTGTTGCGATTACCATACTTCTCATCATTCCCGCACCTCCGCTTGATCGTACACCTCCGCAGGCACTACGTCGGAAGTCCGTCTTCAATTGTCCTCTTCTTGTTGTCCGCCCTCGTCGTGGGGCAATGGCACCCGCGACAAGGCGCTCGTCAGCACCTCCACGATCAGGTCATTCTGGCTCTTGCCCTCGGCCTTTGAGGCCAGTCGGATAGCTTCGTAGAGGTCGGCTGGAACTTTAATGGCCATTTTTCTGAACTCGTAGATGTTGTCCGGCCGTAAGCCGGGTGCCCGTGTAAGGGGTGACGGTGCGCTCCCGCCGAACAATTCCTGCTGGCTCGGGGGCTCTGGATGCAGATGACTAAGGTCGGCATCGGGGAAGCATGTCTCCATGATCTCAAGGTTGGTCCGGCCCTCATTGATCAGCGCTTGCACACGACCACGTCCCCCCATGGCGCGCAGACTACGGGCGATGCCGGCTTGACTCATTGCGTAGCCGCTTTTTTGGATAAACTCCAAGGCAGCCAGTCCTTCGAGTCCGTGGCGGACGGCTTCGACGATGCGTTCCTGTTTGGCGAGCAATTGTTTGGTCACGGCCCCTCCGTGGCGCGTCCCATGCATTAATGAGAGAGTATAGAAAACTATTGACAAAAATGCAAGAACTATAAAGGTTCCGACAACCGATTCAATACCTCTTTACCTTTGCACGCCAATTCAGGCAGAATCAAGCCCCTACCCCGAGTTACATTTGCGCCGCTGGAGGAGGATGCCTGAATGCCAACCGGCCAAAT
>BTUX01000022.1:0-27354 GCA_045863315.1 Candidatus Hydrogenedentota bacterium
CACGAACCTTGCCAACGGGCATAATCTCAAGATAGCCGCTGGTCGGATTCGGGGCGGTCGGAACAAAAATGCGATAAAACTCGCCTTCGCCCTCGATAGTCATCTTCCCCGTCACGAACGCGAGACATTGGATGTCCGGGCTGGGGAATCCCACGACGACCGCCGCCTGGTATGCAGCCGTCGCATCGTCTCGCGAGAATACGTCGACGACCTGCTTCGACGCGGAGTAAACCGTCCGCACGAGCGGAATGCGATGCAAGATGGCCTCGCCAAGGCCAATGAAGCGCCGCCCGACCACGACCGCGGCTGCCAGCCCAATCGTATACAACATCGCGAGGAAGAGGAACACCGACAACGCGGTGACCGCATAGGGAGGCATTTCCATGAGGTAGCGCCGGATCAGCGGCGCCAGAAGCCCCGCCGTAAAGCGGTAGACCAGCATCAGCACGTACGCGGTCACGCCGATGGGAACCAACACGAGGATGCCGCGCAGCATGTAGCCCCGGATCGTCGTCCTCATCCGGTGCAGTATGGCGGTCCCCGCCTGCGTTTGTACGGTGTGTTTCATCCGCGGACTCGAGGTACAGCGAACCGTCGCGCGCGACGGTTCGGAGATGCCGTTGTCATCGATGGGGCGGTGACTGCAAGAGGGTGCATCAAGTCCACTTTACAAGGCAGACTGCCGAATTTTGTGTCAATACCTTAATCGCGTCTCAAATCGATTCGTTGTTTCGCGCCTTCCACGCGCCGGCGCATGGCGCGCCATCTGGGACATCCGCACGCGCACATCATTTTATCCCGATTGGCGACGACGATGCCACCCGGATTATCCCTTATTCGTCTTAAAAGTTGCGTGATCGCCGTCAACCCGATCCAGCGGAGCGGGGAGGAGGCACGGCGTGAAGGATACGGCGAGTCCCGCCTATCCCGCATTTCTCACCAGTCGCTCCCGATGACGGGAGCGACTGGTGAGAAATGCTCAGGAGATAGCATAGAAGTCAATCGGGTGAGGATTTTTCACACCACCAGCCCGTTTTTTCCCTGTCGCTGCATAAAGGTATCTGCCGCACGAACACGAACTTGTATCCTTCATGGCCCGCGGGTGTGAAAAATCCGGGCTATTACTTCGCACGCATGGTGTAAAGGTGGATAAGGAACCTGTGCATCATTTGTTCCGGACCTCCAAGCTCAACCCAAGCCGACTGCGGCGACGTTCGGTAGTCCGGATTTTTCACACCCACGCGCGTTGGAGGATACAACAAGGTACAGGGTGCACCGTTATGCATCGTCGCCGCGCGGCACGGCAGAACAGATGGTGGGTGTGAAAAATCCTCACCCAAATCACTCACATGCTTTCGCCAGAGCATTTCTCACCAGTCGCCCCCCGTCAACGGGGGCGACCGGTGAGAAATGCGGGTTTAGAACGCCGTATGGGTTATTGCTATACATATTTGCGAAATTCGATAAAATCATTCTATCACTTGCGAATGGCTACTAGACTGGCTGCCCCATATCCTGTATAATGCAGCGGCAGGGCAACAGGATATTGCGGCACATCGCGCCGTGCTTGAATCGTTTGCTCTATATGGCCTTTGTGGAAAAAGATCGAAAACTCATAGTCCTCGAACGACCTCCGGTCATCGAGACCGCCATTCTTGTCCGACTCGTCCTTCCAGGCGATACGGACGAGGAGGTACACGAGTCGCTGGAAGAGATGAAGCGTCTCGCCTCTACAGCCGGGGCAACGATAGCGTGCACGTTCATTCAAAGGCGAGCGGAGGCCTGTCCCGCTACCCTGATCGGGGCGGGAAAGGTTGAGCAAGTCCGGGCGGCGGCCCTCGAGCACGACGCGAACCTCGTCGTATTCGATTCCGACCTGACGCCCACGCAGGGCGCCAAGCTGCAGAAAGCGCTCGATGTGAAAGTGCTGGATCGCACGCAGCTCATACTCGACATTTTCGCGCAGCGCGCCCGCACCAACGAGGGCAAGCATCAGGTCGAACTCGCGCAACTTCAATACACGCTGCCGCGGTTGACGGGACGCGGGGTCGAAATGGCGCGATTGGGCGGTGGAATCGGCACACGCGGTCCCGGCGAGCAGAAACTTGAGGTCGATCGACGGGTCATTCGCAAACGGATTGACCGTCTGCGCGCGGAACTCGAGTTGATACGCAAGCACCGACGCGTGCAGCGCAAGAAGCGAGCGGAGGACAGCGCCGGCACGGTCGCGCTTGTCGGATACACGAACGCGGGAAAGTCATCGCTGTTGAACGCGCTTACGCGGGCGAACGTATTGGTCGAAGACAAGTTGTTCGCGACCCTCGATCCAACGAGCCGCCGGTGTTCGTTGCCTGGCAAGGGTTCGATCATCATGACGGACACAGTGGGTTTCATTCGGAAACTGCCGCACTCGCTCGTGGCCGCGTTTCGAGCGACCCTCGAGGAGGTAAACGAGGCAGACCTCATCCTGCTCGTGGCGGATGTCTCGCATGGCGGGGTCGACGATCACATCCGCGCGGTGTTGGCCGTGCTGGACGAGATTGGAGCCCTCGACAAGCCGATTGTGACCGTATACAACAAGACGGACGTGGCGGACCCCCACGTCGTGCGAATGAAGACCCATAGCGGCGAGGACTGCGTCGCCGTCTCCGCCAAGACGGGCGAGGGACTCGACAGGCTTTTGCGCCGCATGGACGCCCATTTCGCGTCGAGGCGCCGTCGTGTCACGTTGCGCATTCCGCATCGTGAGCCGCGTTTGATCGCGAGGGTCTATGAACACGGGCGCGTCTTTCACCGGGAATACTTGGACGATTCGGTCATGCTTGACGCAGAAGTCGGCGCGTCGCTGGGCGGCGCGATTGCTCCCTACGAATTGCTCTCCGATCAAGGTGACATCCCGGTCGATCACGATGACTGAAATCGAGCCGCATCCCCCGTCTGTCTTCGGCGCCGCGAGCGAGCGCACCATACCCCGTGTTCGCGTCGCGGCCATTATCATGAAGGGGGAGCAGGTCCTCCTCGTGCGCCACGTGAAGGACGCAAGATCGTACTGGCTTCTGCCGGGTGGGGGACTCGAGGCCGGCGAGACGATGGGCGATGCGTTGCGCCGTGAACTGCGGGAGGAGGCATCCGTAGATATTCGTGTGGACGACTTGGTCTTTGTGAACGACAGCATCGCTCCGGACGGGTCACGGCATGTCGTCAATTTGTATTTCTCGGCAGAGATTGTCGGCGGGAATCTTGCCCGGGGCGGCGACACGCGGGTGGTCGAGGCCCGATTTGTCAGCGCGGATGAACTCGAAGGATTGACATTGTATCCCGATATCAAACGCGCATTGATACCGCTTCTCAGGGAAGGCGTGCCGGCGCGCGCCCGCTATTTGGGGAATATCTGGAAGGACTGATTGCGGAAGTGTGCAGTTGCTTGCGCAAGGGAGCACAATGCGAGTTGCGTTTTTGAACCCGATGTTTGGCAAGGATTTTACGAAGTCCGCGCGCTGGTTTGCGCGGTCCCGCGGGCGCGTGCAGCGGCACCCCGATTATCTTTGCATCGCCGCGGGGGTGGTCGAAGCCGCGGGGCATGAGATCATGGTGCTTGATGCGCAGGCCAAGAACATGTCCATTGAACAGGCGTTGCCGCTGATGCGGCGGTTCGCGCCGGACATGGTCGTGTACCAAGCTTCGACGCCGTCCATTGACGCCGACGTCGACGCGGCGCGCGCGTGCAAGGAGGCCTTGGGAGGGGTCCATGTGCTGGTAGGGCCGCACGTGACAGCGGAACCCGAAGATACGCTGCGCAAAGCCAACGGGGCGGTCGATGCCGTCGCCATCGCGGAGTACGACTATACGTTGCGGGAGCTCGCGGACGGTGCGGCGATTAAGGACTGCCGCGGGCTGGCGTGGATGGACGGCGCGCGCTTTGTCCGCAACGAGGACCGGCCGTATATCGAAAACCTCGATGACCTGGCGTTTCCCGCATGGAAACACGTGGACATCTACGACTATCGCGATTTTGGCAAGCTCTTTCCGTTTCTCACGCTGATCAGCGGTCGGGGTTGTCGGGCGAAGTGCACGTTCTGTCAATTGCCTCAAGTCATGAACGGGCACCGCTACCGTACGCGCAGCGTCGAGAACGTCTGCGATGAAATCGAGTACGATTTGAAGTTGTTTCCGAGTCTCAAGGAGATTATGTTCGAGGACGACACCCTGACGATGCGGAGCACGCAGGATCGGCTCGTGGCGTTGTGCGAGGAGATGATCCGGCGCGACTTGAGGATCTCATGGAGCGCCAACGCACGGGTGGATGTGAACGATCTCGAAGTCCTGAAACTAATGAAGCGATCGGGCTGCCGGTGGTTGTGCGTCGGGTTCGAGTTCGGCGATCAGCAAATTCTCAATAACGTCAAGAAAGGCGCCACCATCGCGCAGATGCACCGGTTCGCCCACAATGCAGCGAAGGCGGGCATTCGCGTCCACGGGTGCTTCATGTTCGGCGGTCCCGGCGAAACCCTCGAAACCGCGCGCAAGACCCTCGAATTGTCGCGTCGACTGCCGATCGACACGGCGCAGTTCACGGCGGTTGTCGCGTATCCGGGTACGACGTATTACCAGTGGGCAAAGGAGCAAGGCTACCTGCAGCTGTCGAGTTGGCGCGACTGGGTCGACGACAACTTCGAGCAGCGGTCCACGCAGGAACTTCCGGGGCTGACGGCGAAGCAGATCAACGCTCTTATCGACGAAGGGTTGCGCGGATTTTATCTGCGTCCGCGGCAGATGGCCAGAATGTTGAAGAATATTCGAAGTCTTCCCGACCTGCGGGCGAAACTGCACGGGTTCAAGAGTTTTGTGAGTTACTTCGGCAACAAGGACAAAGCGCGGTCCTTTGTCGGTTTTGTCGGGAACAACTGATGTACTTCATTGCTTGGGGATACAGCCTCATTCTTGCGGGAATACTGCTGGTGGCGGCCCAGGGCTGCGCCACCTCCGAAACGTCGGGGACGGGTGGAAGCGTCGAACTGCGAAACATGACGAAACAGGCCCGCGCGAATTCCGACAGGGGCACCCTCTTTCTAAAGGTGTTCATCGAGGAACCGAACGCATCAACGCCCCCGACCGACATTCAAATCAAGCTGGACGGCAAGGAGATCGTAAATCGGACGTTCAGCATGGGCCGGGAGAGTTATGACGGCCAGTATCAGATCAAGCTCCCCAACGGGCGACATACGCTTGAGGTAACGAGCCAGCGTGCCCAGGCGCAGAAGACCAAGAAGTTTTATCTCAATGACACGGTGTTCATCGAGGTGTACATCACCGACAAAGGGCAATATCTTCTTTCGCGCGAGTCGCGGCAGAGCATCGCCCGGTTTGTGATCAAGAAATCCCGCGAGGCCCGCGGCCAGAATTCGAACCGGGCCCTTTGGATGATGCTCCCCGCGCCGAGACCCGAACCGGGATATCGTGGCAAGCAACCATCCGTGGGGAAAACGCCTCGCGCAACACCTGCGAACGGCGCCGCCATGCGCCCAACGTCGAAGAGGAAACCATGAGCACTGTCCGCCGGCCCGTATCTGAAATGTCGGTAAGGGACCTCGAAATGCGCGCCGCGACAGTCCCCGGCGACAACGGCAAGGCCTCGTCCCCGCCGGCGGGCCTTGGCGTCGCCAGCGTGTTTGACGCCTTGCAGACGCGCATCCTCACCCACTGGACCGAGGCGAAAATGATCCTCGAGCGCAAGATGCCCGCCCCGCGGACCGCGATTGTTTATCCGACCTACGTGTGCAACCAGGACTGCCTGTGGTGCGAATACAACGCCGAAAATACGAATCAGGGATTGGCGCGCGTAATGCCGAAAGAGCGCCTGTTTCAATTGATCGACGATTTGCGGAATCTCGGCGTGCGCGGCGTCGAGTTCTGCGGAGGCGGCGAACCGACTTTGCATCCGGCCCTTGCGGCCCTCGTTCGCGACATGGCAACGAAGGGCACCAGCGTGGGCCTGCTGACAAACGGCACCAAACTTAAAGGTGAGTTGGCGTCGGCGTTGGTGGACTGCGCGAGTTACGTTCGAGTCGGGTTCGACGGGGCGACCCCCGAGACGGCCAATCGGGTAAAACGGCCAAAGACCCCCGAGGCGCGGTTCGAGGCGGTCTGTGACAACATCGCGGGGATGATCGACTTGCGCCGGACGCGCGGAACCGGCGTCAAGATCAGCATCAAGGTTGTTCTCGATCAGAACAACTTTCATGAAATCGAGGAGTGCGTGCGGCTCGCCATCGCGCTTGGCGTCGACTCCGTACAGTTCAAAGCGGCCCGCCTTTGTTCGTCCGAACTGAATCCGGAGCAGGCCGAATTCGTCAATGCGCGGATGGCGCAGTGCCGACGATTGTACCCCCAGATGCCGATCGTGGGCGGGGCCGAAAAGATCAATATGACCGGCCAGTGCTGGCTGACCCCGCTCCAACTCACGGTGGATCCCATGGGCGACGTGTATCTGTGCTGTTACTACCGGCATCGGAAGGAGCGGCATTCCATCGGTAACTGCTTTGAGACCCCGCTGCACGATTTGTGGTACAGCGAGCGGCACTGGGAAGCGATCCAATCCATTCGTCCGCACGAATGCAACAATCTGGACTGCCGGTTCGTAAAGTACAACCAGATCATGAACGATGCAATGGTCCATAATGATGCGCAGTTTGAATTTATATAGGCGATTTGCGGGGGCCCTCCTGTGAAGGTGTTGTTGCTCAATCCGCCGGGACCGTTTTGCAGGGCCGGTTCGCGTTGGCCGCATGGGCGCAAGCCTCGCGCAACCGGCATCGATTACCATCCCTTTCCGTTCCAACTCGCCTATGCGACGTCTCGGCTGATCGCGGACGGCCACGAGGCCCGGTTCGTCGATTGCATCGCGTGTGGCGTGACCCCGGACGAAGTGCAGCGAATCGCCGCCGAGTTTCGGCCCGAAGTCGTGTTCATGGAGACGAGCGCGCCAAGCTGGCGTCATGATCTCGAATGTATGCGCCTACTTGACAGCCCCGTGATCGCCGGGGGCGCCCACGCCACGGCCACCGCGACCGAGCACATTGAGGCGGGGTTCACCGCCGTCATCCGCGGCGAATACGATCAGGTCATGAGCGAGGCCGTAACGCTGCAACCCCGACCTTGGCTGGCGACGGCGGCCCGCGCGGCAACCGAATTCACGCCGTTGCTCAAGGACTTGGACTCGATTCCATACCCCCCCTGGCGTGAAATGGCCATGGAAAAGTACAACGATCCCTTTTGTCTGGGCCGGTCGGTCACCGTCTTGACGTCCCGGGGCTGCCCGCTGGAATGCGGGTTCTGCACCATCGCGCCGTTCGAGGGCAAGCGAAACTACCGTCGTCGCGACCCGAAGAAGGTCTGTGACGAAATCCAACTTCTGATCGAACGGTACCGGCCCGATGAAGTCTACTTTGACGACGACACCATTACCGTCAATCGAAAGCATGTTCTGGCTATATGCGAGGAGTACCGAACGCGCCGGTTTGGCATTCCGTTCAGTTGCATGGGAAACGCCGTCATCGATCGCGATATTCTCAAGGCGCTGGCCGGTGCGGGCTGCCGCGCAATCAAGTTCGGCGTGGAGAGCGCCGACCCGGAAGTGCTACGGCAGATTCCCAAGTGCCAGAATCCCGCGGACGTTGTCCGCACGGTCGAGGACTGCCGCGCATACGGCATTTCCACGCACGCCAACTTCCTTTTCGGCCTGCCCGGCGAAACGAAGGAGAGCGCGCTGCGCACGATTGATTTCGCCCTTCGCCTGAAAACGCATACGCTTCAGTTCGCAATCGCCACGCCCTATCCGGGAACGGCGTTCTACGAGCGCGCCAGACAAAACGGTTGGTTGACGAAACAGAGTTGGATGCAGTTCAATCCGTCCGGCGAAGCGGTCGTATCGTATCCCGGTTACAGCTCGGACGACATCGTCGAGATGCATGATCTGGCGTGGCGCCGCTGGCAGTGGCACATGTTGACGCGACGCCCGGCAACCCTGCTGCACCATTTTGGCAACGCGTACCGACGCGAGGGCCTTGCCGGCATCCTCCGCCTGGGGCGATACAGCGCGCTTCGCTTTTTCAAGGTGGCGGGAGCGCATTGATGAAAATCGCATTGATCAATCCCAGCGTTCCCAAGTCCTTGAAGAAGGAGAACCTCGGTCTCGCGTACCTGTCGGCGACCCTCCAATCCGAGGGCCATACAACGCGGATTATCGACGAGATCGCGGGGGACGACGTCGAGCGGGAGTTGGACGAGTTCCGCCCGGACGTCGTCGGGATTTCGTTCATGACGATGTACGCGATGCGCGCCTACGAGCTGGCGGACCGCATCAAGGCCGAGCGGGGCTTGACCGTGGTCATGGGCGGCGCCCATCCGACTGCCATGCCGCACGAAGCGTTGGAGCACGGTGACTGCGTGATTCGCGGCGAGGCCGAGTGGACGTTTCCGCGCGCGTTGCGTCAAGGAAAGCTCGAGGGGATTATCGAGCCGGATGTGCCAAGCGACCTGGACGCCCTGCCCGAACCCCGTCGCGATCAGCTCAAACTTGACGTGTATGCGGCCGCGGGGGAGGAGATCGCCGGCTTTTCATATCGGACTCTCGGAATCATCACAAGCCGCGGTTGCCCCTTCGTATGCAACTACTGCATCAACTCGAAGCGGGAGACTCAACTGCGCTTTCACGGCGCGGACCGCGTCGTCGAGGAGATTCGGTATCTCGTGGATCGGCATCGAATCGAAAGCATCGCGTTCTATGATGAGCTCATGGCGACCGACATCGATCGATTTCGCGAAATCTGCGAAAAGATAATGGAGGCCGGACTGCACCACCTGAAATGGGAGTGCCAGATTCACGCGCGGCGAATCCGCCCCGACGTTCTGCGTTTGATGAAGCGCGCCGGCTGCGTGCAGGTCACTATCGGGTTTGAAAGCGGAAGTCAGCGCATGTTGGACCGCATGGTGAAACACGCCACTGTCGAGCAGAACATGGAAGCCGCTCGTCGCGTCCGCGAGGCAGGCCTGCGCGTGCGCGGCTGCTTTATCATCGGTACGCCGGGTGAAACCGAGGAAGACATTAAGTTGACCCGACGATTCATTCGGGACGCCAAAATTGATTTTGCGTCCATTCACTACCTGACTCCCTATCCCGGCACCGCGCTGTTCGACGAGTTCAAGGATCGCATACTGGCATCGGGCGTGACGTGGGACAAGTTCACGGCGGGCGATCCGGACACGTTCAATTGCAACGACGCGATGTCGGCCGAACAGCAGAAGCGGCTGTTCCTGAGCTTGAGCGCGCGCCAGGCGTTTCGGAATTACAGCCTGCCGGAAATGCTCAAACGCGCTTGCAAGAACCCGCGACACGCCCTCCACGTCGTCTCGAACCTGATCTGACGCGGCCACTCGCTGCAAACCATTGCATTCCTCCGGTACGCGGAATTTGGTCCGAGCGAAGATACAAAAAACCCGCGACAACCCTTCGATTGCCGCGGGCCCGAGGTTCGGGAGTCGATTCAATTTACAACGAATCGAATTTCTTCTGAAGTTCCGATCGGTCGTCCGTGATCAATTGTTTCTGCGCCAGCAGTTCAAGCTTCTCTTCGTAACCCGGCGGTCGCGACGCGAAGATTTCCGCTTCAACCTGCTTCGCCACCATGGCGTCCTTGAAATCCAGGAAATTATACTGCGGGGGGCCGTCCGAGGCGGTGTTTTGATACACGCCAATATGCTGGCCGTCCAGCGTGCGGTAGTACACGCCCCAGTTCCCATTCATCACGCATTCGGCCCACGCCATGCTGCGTGTCCCGAAACGGTCGACGACGGGCAACCTAGCAAAGAAATACTCGCGCGATTTCGCGATCTGCAGCTCCTGCTGCATCAGCGACGTGTATTCATCCAACAGGTCGGGTGAGACCCAGTTCGACGCGGTAACGCGATCCTTGAGGGCCTGGATGCGGGCGACCCGGCTGTCTCTCGAGTATTTTTCAGGGGTGAGCGGCGAACCTTCGCGCGCCAAAATCAGCAGTTGCTCGACATTGCTCTCCAACGTTTCCTTTGTCAGCATGCGCCGGGCGTCGGCGTCGTCCAGTTTCCCGACGAGGTTCTCCAGTCGTTCGACTTCGGCCGCGAGGCCGTCCCGTCGGGCCTGCGTGATCGCGGTCTGATTGAGGGTCGTGTCCAGGGCCGCCTGCGCGTTCGCAAATTCGGTGTTCTTCTGGTCGATTTCCGAATTGATCGCCGACAATTCCTGCTGTTTGGCCTCGAGGTCCGTTGAAGTCGACGTCAATTGTTGGGTGAGCGAGTCCAGTTCCGTCTTGCGCGCATTGATGTCCTCAATCAACCGATCCAGCTCTTCCTGGTTGTACTGGGTCTGCGTCCCGCCTTGCGCGCCCCGCATGCTCTCGATGGTCCGTTTCAACGTGGCAATTTCGTTCTGGGCGGACGCGAGCTCCTGCGTGCTCGGGTTCAGCATCGAAACCCGCGGCCCGATGAAGGCGCCGCCTACAAGACCCACGATCAGCGCAATGGCCGCGACCAACAACCCGCCCTTCCCGCCTTTCTTCACCGGCGGTCCGACGGGGACCTGACCCGTCGGCGGTGGAGTCATCGTCGTGGGCGCGGCCGTGTCCGGTCCGAAGTCGGGAATCGGTGTGCCGCCTTCAAATCCTCGGCTCGATGTCCCGGGGGCGAACGCGTCCGCATCGAACCCGCCCGTATCCGCGCCGAACATCGGCGTCGCCATAGCCTGGGTCGGGGCCGAAGTGTTCGCGGCGCTGAACGCGGCGGAGCCGCCGCCGAACGCGCTGTCAAACAATGGAGTGTCGATGTCCGACTCGGGACCCGGCGGGGCGACCTCCGGTGTTTCCGGCGTGAAATCGCTGTCCGCGGAAAGGTCCTGGAAACCCGAACCGGAGGGCGTGTCTAATCCTCCGTCCGACGTCGGTGTGCCGAACACCGGCGTGCTTCCGTATCCCACGGAAGCGCCGG
Source organism: Candidatus Hydrogenedentota bacterium (assembly GCA_045863315.1). Classification (GTDB taxonomy): domain Bacteria; phylum Hydrogenedentota; class Hydrogenedentia; order Hydrogenedentales; family SLHB01; genus JABWCD01. The sequence goes on from BTUX01000022.1 coordinate 11,017, forward strand.
GTTTCACTGCGCCGCCCGTGGGCACCGGCGTCTCGACCGGAATATCGCTGATGGGCGGAAGGCCGCCAATCGAGATGCGATCTTTGTCACTGGATGGATCGATGGCGCTTAAAGGAGGAAGTCCACTGTCGAATCCGCCCCCGGCCGATGACTCGAAGTCGCTCAATGGAGGCAGGTTCCCGAGCCCGCTGTCACCCCCCGTCAGGGCGCCGAAATCGGAAGATTCTGATCCGCCCGTTCCGAAACCGTCGGTCTTGTCTTTGTCTTTTTCCTGGGCCATGAAAGCCACCTCCTCACCACTGGATCAGCAGTTCGCCCTTTCATTTCACAGTTGGATTCTAGCACGGGGTATGAGGGGTGTCAACAATCAGCAGGCGGGGGCAATCGTTGCAAGTTATGTGCAGAAGGGGATGTGTCGCAGGTGGGACGTGAAAACGGGGCAAACGGTGAACCTGAGAAAAGCTGGAAAAGCGTACGACCCTTCACGTTTCGGTATCGGCCCGCTCAGCCGCTGGTTTCCGTCACGCCAATCGTGAGCAAGAGGTTGGCGAATAGCCGCTGATCTCCAGTCACAATTTGAAGGCACGTGTCCGGGCCCGAAGCCTCCTCGTAGAACTCGAATCGCCCCAGTTTAGTCAGGGGAAGTCCGTCCAACATCCGTTCAAAATCCGAATAGATGGCTGGATCCGGGCCCGCGTCAGGCTCCATGACCGTCGCTTCTTCGATGGATATCACCGTCACCAGTACCGATAGCACATCGGTCACGCGGACAAGTCCGGGCGATAGATTGAGATATACGAGCGCAGCATTTTCGCCGAGCCGAGTACTCGCGGGGTAGTTGCCGTCCGTGATGAGGACCCGAGCGCCGTGACCGCCCGCGGCCAGCGCTTCGAGTATCTCGGGATGCAACAGCTTTTGCTTCAGCATGATCCTCGCTATGACTCCTTGTTCAATCTTCGGCCCTGCATCTTTTGAACTTCTAGCAAAAAAACCAAATACACCAATCCGACATTGTGGTGCAGGCATCCTTGCCTGGATTTTCGGCTTCCGGGAGGCAGCCAAGACGGCCGCACCACAATGATCGCTAGTTTTATTGTTAGAAGCTGTTAGCCAGTCAGCCCGACCCCCAGAATTCGCTGCTTTGCCTCTTCCAACTGGTCCTTTAACTGCGGAATGCGCTGGATGCCTTCGTCCAGGAGCTTCTCCGCATCCGCCGAACGGCCCGTGTTCGTCATGGCTTGGGCCATTCCAATCAAAGAGGCCGCAATGACCGGCGCATTGTCGTCGTTCAACTCTAGCCGGAGCAATGTCGTGTAATGCGCGGCGGCCTTGTCGTACTGTTCCTCGCGCAGAAAGATCCCCCCGAGGGACAAGTGCGACTCGATTTCGTCCTGCCAGAACTGCTCGTGTTCGGCATCCGACTGCTGCGCCTCTTTCTTTTTCTTGTAATGGTCCAACACCTTCTCATACTCGCGCCGGGCCGCGGGCAGGTTGCCGAGCAAATCCTCGTATGTCACGGCAAGATTGTACCGGACTCGCACCGAGTGCGGGCTTTTTTCGAGGGTGGCGGAGTACAATGCTTCATTGTTCCTCCAGTCGATGTTGCGCTGGACCGTCAACGCCACAAAGACCGCGCACGCGGCATACACCAGTGTGTACAGCGCGTACCGTGTCCGAGAGGGGCCGACCGCGGTCCACACCAACTCGAACAGGCCCCACCAGAACCCCGCCATGGGAACGTAGAGCCAGTGTTCCGCCATAGGGGCATTCAGCGGGATAAGTCCGGAAATGGGGAACCAGGTAATTAAGAACAGGCCGGCTGCCATGGCAATTCGGTGGTGGCCCTTTCGGAATGCCACCACCGCGGTCGCTACGCACAATACGAGCAGTCCGAATCCGACCAGTCCAATCCACGTCGGGACACCGTCAAGCGTGCGTTCCATGTGTAGCCCGGTCGGCACGAACAGCAGCTTGATATAAAGGGCGAAGGATTGCATCGCCTCGACGATACGGGTCGCCAGTCCGGTTTCCGTGCCCGCGGTTTGGGGCGGGGCGAAACGAAGGGCCGTCATGCGCAACACGGCGTACACGCCGAGCAGGACCCCGCTCGCCGCCAGCGCGGCATACGGAGGGTTGTAAAGCGGCGCCGCGTCCGCCGAAGCGCGCATGCGGCGTCCGGCGAAAATGATGAACAGGTGCAGAAACGGCACGATCAGGGTCGACTCCTTGCAGAGCATTCCGAGGGCGAAGCACGCGGCGCTTGCAATAGTCCCGTTCCGGCGCTTCGCCACGTCGCCATCGGCGATCGCGAAGAACAATGACGCGAATACGAAGGCCCCCGACATGGGATCGGCGCGTCCGCTGATGTACGTGACCGCCTCGGTATTCAAAGGATGGACGACATATATGAGCGGCGCGGCGATCCGGACGAATCGCGGCGCGTCGAGGCGCGTCAGCAGTGCGAAAAACATCAGGGAGCACAAGACGTGCCACGCCAGATTGGTCACGTGGAACAAGAAGGGACTGGGCTGAGGAACGCCCGCCGGCCCGACCGGTTCGGATCCAGGCGGACGCGACAGTGCGTAATCCACCATGAATGATGCGGCGACCAGCGGTCGGTAAAAATTGCCTTGGCCGCGGCCGAACGCATGCTGATCTTCGGCAAACAATTGGAGGAACTTCGAGGGGTCCTTGACGTGTTCGTGCAGCAGAATCGACGACGCATCGTCCCAAACGAATTCGGAACCCCATGTGTTGGAGTAGGCGATGAGCCCTGCGAGTGCGACCGCGCAGACGACCAAAACGCGGAACTGGTTTTCGTTCACAGGGGCCATCAGGGGCCGTACACTCCGAACTCGTCGCCGGTGGGAATGTATTCGAGCATCATGCCGTGCTTGTTCCCGATTATTCGCTTGAATCGCAGATTGTGAAACTCATCACCGACCACCACGCGCTCGTGATGGACTTCGTTTTTGTCCGGCAGGTAGACCTCGACGAATACGAACACGATCTCCTCGGGTACGTCCAGCGGCTCGTACCATCCGCGAATGACCACGACCGGCCGGTTCTTAAGGGTCTGCGCCCACCCCATATACCGCTCGGCACGCGCGTTGTTCGGCTCAAAGTAACGGATCAGGTCGCACAAGAGCAGGACCAAGTCGACGTTTTGGACGTCTCGGACCGGTTTGAGCTGGTCTTCGATCTTGCGAACGACCGAGCGCATGCCTTCCTTGTACGCCGGCTCCGCAGCCACCTTCCCTTTGACGTCATTCAACTGGGACTTGAGGTGGTCTCCCCAACCCGCAGGCACGGCGGTGTGGGAGTCGGCGGTTGCCGCCATTTGGTACACGGGCGCCAACACGGCGTTCAACTGCCGTGCGATCTCGTCGGCGCTCACCTGTACCGGCCCGGCGGGGAGTTCGACCTTCTCCTCGCCACAGCCGGCCGCTAGTGCGCTGAGCCCCGCGGCAATGGTCCAAGCTATCGCCGGCCATCCTCGTTTCACCGAGGAACGCCCTTTCCACCTATTGTCGCTTCGGGACGGTAAAGCTCGTTTCCGTCTCGAGGTACTTGAGTTGCACACCGGTGGGATCGATTCGTTCGAGCACCAGCCCGTCAAATTCCTCGCCGACGCGCACTTGCACCTGCTTGGTTTCATTGGTCGCAGGGAGGTACAAGTCAAGAAACACCGTCTTTACCCCTTCGATCTCAAACGTCCCGCCGACCGTAACTTGAGGCCGGTTCTTTTCAGCGACGGCGCGCGTGCGATAGGTCTTCGTCCGGGTGTACTGCGGGTCGAGCACATCGACCCCGTCGCACAAGTTTATGACCAGCAGCCAGTTCTCCGCTTCGTACGCCGCCCGCAACGCCGCTTTGAAGTCCGTCTCGATCTTGCCTTCCGCCGCGGGGCCGTTGATCTGGGTCTTCAGCCTGCCCATCTGTTGCTGCAGCGTCTGCGCCAGGAGCGGGCCGCTTTCCGGGTTCGCGTTCATGAACGGCTGGCAGGCGTTCATGACATTGCGATGCAGTTCGTCAGCGGTTGGGGGAGGAGGTGGTGGGGGCTCCGGCGGGGGCGGCGGCTCCCGGTTACAGGCGCCGAACGCGATCAACGTCAAAGCCGCCAACAGATACATTCGCTTCATGTATGCGTTTCCTCGCCGTTGTTTCCCGCGGACCATCGCTGAAGTCGCTCCGCAGCCGCACGGGCGGGAGTATATGCGCTGGACAGGGTTTTACACAAATCCGTCCGCGGGGTCAGCCAAGATGCGCGGAACGTCCCGGACTGTGTATGATATGTGTTTTGTGTCTTCATCGTGAAGGGTAATTTATTCCCGTGAGCAAGGTACGCGTTCGAATTGCACCGTCTCCCACTGGTTTTTTTCATATCGGAAACGCGAAAACCGCACTCGTGAATTGGCTTTACGCGCGGAAAACGGGAGGGCGATTCATCCTGCGGCTTGAAGATACCGACACCGAGCGCAGCGAAGTGCGGTATTCCGACATCATCTGCGAAAGCCTGCGGTGGCTGGGTATCGATTGGGACGAGGGGCCCCCTTTTGCCAGCGATCCGGAGCGCGGCGAGTTCGGCCCGTATCGTCAATCTCAGCGGGCGGATATACATAGGCGGGAGGCGGAGCGGCTGGTGGCTGAAGGCAAGGCGTACCGGTGTTACTGCACCAAAGAGGAACTCGATGCCGAGCGCGAGCGCGCCCATGCGGAAAAACGCCCGCCCCGATATAGCGGAAAGTGTCGCGATCGTACTGACAGCGAGGCTTCTGCAAGGAGAGGCCGCCCGTTCAGCGTGCGCTTCAAGGTTCCGGAGGGGACAACCGTCATCGACGACCTTGTGCAGGGTACCGTCAAGGTGGACAATCGGGAGATCGATGACTTCATTATTGTCAAGCCTAACGGCGATCCGGTGTTTCACCTTGCGGTTGTCGTTGACGACGGGCTGATGAAAATCACCCATGTGATCCGGGGGGACGACCACCTCACGAACGCGTTCCGGCACGTCCTGTTGTTCAACGCCTTAGGCTATCCGTTGCCCAAGTTCGCGCACCTTCCCATGGTCCTTGATGAACAAGGCAAGAAATACAGCAAACGGCTGCACGGGGCGAATGTGCTCGATTGGCGCGAGGACGGCTACCTGCCCGAAACACTGGTGAATTATCTTGTCCTTCTCGGATGGACCCCCGCCGAGGAAGGCCGCGAAATCTTTACGCCGAAGGAACTGGTCGAGGCGTTCACGCTGGACCGACTGGGAAAGTCCGCCGCCAAGTTCGATTTCAAGAAGCTGGCATGGTTGAACGGCCAGCACATCCGGATGAAGTCGCCCGAGCAGTTGCGCGACCTCGTCCAGCCCGTCTTGCACCGAGCGGGATTCGACACGTCTTCGAAATCGCCCGAATGGCTGACCCGCATGGCGGCCATCTGCCAGGAAAAGATATCAACCTTGAATGACATCGTTCCCTACACGGATTTTTTCTTTGCCGAACCGGCCCAATACGAGGAAAAGGCGGTCGCCAAGCAGTGGAAGAAGTCCGGCGCGCGAGAAACGTTGGAGCGGGTACGTACGATGCTCGCTTCGGTCGAGCCATGGACCCACGATGCGCTCAGGGCCGTTTTTGAGGCACAATCCAGTGCCGATGGATTCGGTCTTGGCCATTACGTCCATCCCACTCGGCTGGCGCTGACCGGCAAGAGCGTGGGCCCCGGCTTGTTTGAACTCGCGGAGTTGCTGGGAAGGGAGGAGGCTTTGCGCCGAATCGATCGGGCGATCGAGTTTGTCCGAGGCGCCACAGGGGGGACACCGTGAACCTGGTACTCGCAGGAATTGATCTCGGCGGCACCAACGTGAAGACCGCCATAGTCGCTCGCAATGGAGATCTACTCGGCAAGGATTCCCGCCCCACCCACGCGGACGAGGGCCTCGACTCCGTGCTGGATACGATGGTCGAGAGCTACGAGGCCGCGATGGAAAAGGCCGGGGCGGATCCGAGCGACGTGTTGGCCGTCGGCATCGGCGCTCCAGGACCCATGAATTGGCGCACGGGAGTCGTCTTCAGCCCGCCCAACCTTCCGGGTTGGGAGAATGTGCCGCTGGCCGATTTGATGCGGGAACGGTTGCGGGTGCCGACCTACGTCGACAACGACGCAAACGTCGCGTGCTGGGGCGAGTTCTGGTCCGGCGCGGGCCGAGAAGTCGATTCCCTTGTCTGTCTGACTCTCGGCACCGGCATCGGCGGCGGTGTTGTGGTCTTCGGCAAACTCCTGCGCGGGCCAGACGGGACCGCGGGCGAGATCGGCCACATGAACGTATGCCGGGACGGACGGCAGTGCAACTGCGGGGCCAAGGGCTGCCTTGAAGCCTATGCGTCGGCGACGGGCATGGTACGGACCGCCATCGAGGGCATCGAGGCGGGGCGGCAGACCATTTTGACCCAATTGTGTAACAACGATCTCGATCGAATAGACGGAAGAATGATCTCGGACGCAATCGCGCGAGGCGATCAGTTCGCCGCATGGGTCATGCGCGAGACGGCCGTATGGATTGGGACCGGCGTCGCGAGTCTGGTCAACATCTTGAATCCCGAGATGGTGGTGTTGTGCGGCGGCATGATCGCCGCCGGCGACGTTCTGTTTGATCCCATTCGGGAAACAACCAAAGCACAAGCGTTCGACGTGCCCGCCGCCCGCGCTGTGATCGTGCCGGCGGGGCTTGGCGCCGATTCCGGGGTGATCGGGGCCGCCGGATGCGCATTGCAGCGATATGAAGAGGAACAGTGAGAGCCGTTTGAACCAGTGACGGACCGATTGCGCATGAGTCGTGAAAAGTCATGGTAGCCATTGTCGACTACAAGGCCGGGAACCTTACCAGTGTCAAGCTTGCTCTGGAGCACTTGGGCGCGCCGTGCCACATCACGCGCGACCCCCTCGAAATACTCGGGGCCGATCGCGTGATTTTCCCCGGCGACGGCGCGGCCGCGGCGGCGATGCAGCATTTGAATGAACTCGGCCTCGTAAGTCCGCTGCGGCAGGTCGTCGAGCGCGGCACGCCGGTCCTCGGAATCTGTCTCGGCACGCAGGTCATCTGCGATTGGTCCGATGAAGACGGCGGCGTGGCGTGTATGGGGTTGCTTCCGGGCAGGGTAAAGCGGTTCGTGCCGCCGAATCCGCTGTGCAAAATTCCGCAAATGGGGTGGAACACCATGCGGTTTGCACGCAGTCACCCCCTGTTCGACGGAATTGAAGATGACAGTGAGTTCTATTTTATCCACAGTTACTATCCGGTGCCTGAGCACGCGGACGATATCATGGGGGAGACGGAGTACGCCGGTGCGCGGTTCGCTTCCGCGGTGGGCCGCGGCAATCTATTTGCCACGCAGTTTCACCCCGAACGCTCCGGCCGGATCGGGATGCGGCTCGTCGAAAACTTCACGAAGTGGGATGGCACATGCTGACGAAACGAATTGTGCCCTGCCTCGACGTACGCAATCGGAAGGTCACCAAGGGGGTGAGGTTTCAAAACAACGTGGACTTGGGCGATCCAATCGAAATGGCTGTAGCCTACAGTGACGGCGGGGCGGACGAACTCGTCTTCTATGACATCACCGCGTCCGCCGAGCGACGCCCCATCGACATCGACATGGTCCATGAGGTCGGCAAAGTCGTCCACATTCCCTTCGCCGTCGGCGGCGGCATCGAGAACCTCGACGACATGTACCGCGTACTGTTGGCGGGGGCCGAAAAAGTTTCGGTCAATTCGCTGGCCGTGCGAAACCCCACTATCATCGCGGAAGGCGCGCGTGTCTTCGGATCGCAATGCATCGTGTTGGGGATGGACCCCGTCCGCGTCGAGGACCGGACGCGGTTTCCCAGCGGATATGAAATCACGACGCGGGGGTTCCGGGAGCGCACCGGCATGGACGCGCTTGAGTGGGCGAAACGCGCAGAGGATTTGGGAGTGGGGGAGATCGTCGTGAATTCGGTCGATGCCGACGGCACCCGCGACGGCTTCGAACTGACCTTGACGAAACTCATCGCCACCAACGTCGGCATTCCGGTCGTCGCCTCGGGAGGCGCGGGGGTTCCCCGGCATCTCATCGATGTGTTCGAACAGGCCCACGCCGACGCCGCTATCATCGCCAGCATGGTGCATACCGGAGACTACACTATCGCTGAAATCAAAGCCGAGTGCGAGAAGGCCGGCGTGCCCGTCCGCAAGAAATGGTGAGGACCCGCCCGTGATCCTCACGGTCACCCCGAATCCCTGTGTCGACAAAACAGTCTTCATCGATCGCCTTGAGCCCGGCACGTTCATGCGCTCGAAGAAATGCACGTGCATTCCGGGCGGCAAAGGGGTGAACGTTTCGCGCGCGGTCAAGATCATGGGCCGCGCTACCACGGCGATGGTCGTTGTCGGCGGGCATCCCGGCCGGCATGTCGTTGATATGATCGAAAACCAGGACGGCATCGAGTGCGTGCCGGCGTGGGTCGAATCGCAGACCCGCACCATAACGACCGTGCTCGAAGAACCTATTCACCGCCAGACCGCCTTTTTCGAGCCTGGCCCGCGTGTGACCGAGACGGAAGCTCAATCCATCGTTGAGACGTTTCGATCAGCAGTGCGGAAGGCGAGCGCCGTGGTATTCAGCGGCACCGTCTCCGACCCTGCCATGAACTGGCTCTACCGTGAACTGGTCCCCATCGCGAAGTCCGCGGGGGCAATCACCGTTCTCGATTCGCATGGAGACGAGTTCGCCCTCGGTCTCGAATCGGGCCCGTATATGGCGAAGCCCAACGTTCTCGAGTTGGAGGAGTGGGTCGGCTATAAACTGGAAGACGAATCGATATATTGGCGCGCAATCGATGCGGTGCATGCACACGGCGTCGAACTGGTTGTGTTGTCGCTTGGGAAGGACGGCGCGCTCGTATCGCGGGCGGGCGAGCGTTTCCGGGTCGTTCCTTCTCCGATCAAGGAGGTCAACCCGGTTGGCAGCGGCGACGCGCTGGTAGCGGGATGGATCATTGGTTTGCTCGAAGGAATGGACCTAGCCGATATCGGTCGGCTTGGATGCGCAATGGGTACGGCCAATGCCATGTCATGGGACATAGGACATTTCACGCGAGACGACGTGCAGCGTCTAATCAGGGACGTGACCGCCAACGCGGTCCGCACGTAGGCGCAACCGCCTGTTGGGTCGCGTGGGTTGATCTCGGCCAAACGTATTGGTCCTCTTGCCTACAGGCCCCTTCAATAATCCGCGAGTTCGATTGCCAGGGCAAAGACGTTGTCCGGCGGCGATTCCATCCGTATCGCGTCCTTCTCGGTCGTCAGGATCCAGTCGTCACCCGTCAGGGCCTCTGTCGGAATTGACGTGTGGTCCCGAAAGAACCGGTGATCCACAACGTCGGCCCCCAGCGACCGTAGCGTCGAGACAAACGCATTCGGGTTCCCGATCGCGCATGCCGCGGCGAGCCGCCGGTTCCGCAACTCCGACAGGTCCCTTGTCTCACCGTCGCGAACCCTCCACAATCCGACCGGCGCATGCCGGGTCTTTCGAACCGGCGCATGGGGACAGGTCCGTCGCAGTTCTTCCACCACCGCGGCGCAATCTACGGATTGATCGCACCGCGTCAGCACAAGGTGTGTCGCCCTCGATAGCGCGGAGATCGGTTCCCGCAGAATCCCACGCGGTAGCAGACGGCGGTTGCCAAACGGATTGGCCGCATCGATCACGGCGACGTTTTCGTCCCGTTCGAGCCGCACGTACTGAAATCCGTCATCCAGTATCAACACATCGCAGCCGTATCGATCGATCGCCGCGCGTGCCGCCCCCACGCGGTCCGCGCTCCTCGCAATGAAGACCTCCGGCGCCTTCCTGCCGATGAGGGCCGCCTCGTCGCCGACGGCCCGCCACATCCGCGTTGCCTCGCGGCCCTCCACTACAATCAGCCCGGCGGGACCATGGTCCGCCCCATATCCTCGCGTAAGTACCGCGACTTTGCGGCCGGCGGCGATCTCGCGTTGTGCGCGCTCGATCACGGCGGGGGTTTTGCCCGTGCCGCCCGCAGTGATATTGCCGAAGCTGATCACGTGGGCCTCGACCCGCACCCGCGGTTGCCGCAGCCGCCACCACATCCCAACTCGCGTTAGCGGCGTCGCCGAGGTGAGAAGGGCGGAAAGGGGGAAGGGCAATCGTTCGCCGGTCCTGACCTTCTCGGCCAGGGAATCGAACGGGCTCATCTCGGGGCGAAACGTTTGCCGCTGAACTGACGCACGAGACCCTTGAGTTCCAGCAGGGTCAGCGTGCTCAACGCTTCCGAAACGCTGATCCGGCATGCCGCGGCGATTTCATCCACGTGCGCGCCTTCCGGCTTCAACGCGTTCAACACGGAGCGTTCCGGCGCGTTGGCCGGAACGGGTGCGCCACGACGTGGCGCGGCCTCGGTGCGCGGCTGTTGCGCTTCTGGCGCCTGCGCTCGTCGAGGCGGTAGTTCTGCATCCGCGCGAGATTCGGACGGTCTCGGCTCCCGAGAGCGCACATGCGCCGGCAACTCGAGTTCCACCAGAATGTCCTCGACCGTCTCGACCAGTTTTGCGCCTTCCCGAATCAACGCATGCGGACCCTGGCTGTTCGTGACTCCCACCTGCCCCGGGACCGCAAACACCTCGCGGCCCTGTTCGGCCGCCTGCCGTGCCGTGATCAGCGCTCCGCTCGTCAGCGGAGCTTCGACAATCAAGGTGCCCATGCTCAAACCGCTGATGATCCGGTTGCGGTATGGAAATTGTCCGGGCGAAGGACTGGTTCCCATCGGAAATTGCGAAATCACGCATCCATGCTTGATGATTTCCTTCATCAGTTCCGCATTCTGTTGCGGATACACCACGTCTGCTCCACAGCCCAGCACCGCAATGGTCCGGCCGCCTGCTTCGAGCGCCCCTCGATGGGCCGCCGCGTCGATGCCCGCGGCCATGCCGCTCACCACCGTCACGCCCCGCGCCGCCATTTCTCTTCCAAACTTCTCGGCCATGCGAATCCCGTACGGCGTGGCCCTTCGCGTGCCGACCACCGCCACGCAGTATTGGTCCTCGTCGCGCAGTTCTCCGCGTACGAACAGGAGCAGAGGAGGATCGTAGATCTCGGCCAGCCGCAAGGGATACCGCGGGTCCTCCATTGTGATGAGGCTCGCGCCGCATTTCGCCATCGCCGATTCCTGGCCTGCCACGTCGGCCACGTCGGAGTACTGCGCGATTCGCTGGGCCAATTTCGGGCCCACGACCTCTTCCAGGGCCGCCCGCCCGGCCTTCAACACGGCACCCGGCGTGCGGAACCGCGCAAGGAGGCGCACGAACAGCACCGTGCCCACCCCGGGAATCAACGCCAAGGTAAGCCAGTCCCGTTGTTCTTGCGCTAATGACATAACAGGAATATAACAGGCGGCGGTAATCGAATCGAACCGGCCTTCGCCCAAACGACATGGCTGGGAGAATACGCGCAGATGATCTGCCCGGCATGTAAGCACGAACTCCGGCAGTTGATCGAACCGGGCGCGGTGTGGGACTACTGCGCCCATTGCGGCGGCTACTGGTTCGACGCCGGCGAATTGAAGGGCTTTCTCGATGACAGGATCGATCGACTGCACGGCCTACCGTATGAACGCATTGAACTGCGCAGGGCCCAGTGGGCCGGCGGCTCGATTGGTTCCGCCCCGCGCCCCTGCCCGTGTTGCGATAAACCTATGGCCAAGACGAATTACGCCTACGATTCCAACGTGTTCGTCGACCGCTGCACCGTTTGTGGCGGAATCTGGGTGGACAAGGACTTGCTCGTTCCCCTCGCCACGTATACCCGCGGCCATCCCAAACTCGACAAGCTTGCGGAGTCCCTTGCGCAGGACGTCCGGCGCAAGGCGTCATCACGGGAAACGATCGATGTGCTGGAGGGTGTAGGGAGCATGCCATATCTTTGGTATCTGTTTCCGAAGATTGTTGTGCCGCTCGGCGATACCGCGGAACGGCGCTCGATTCCCTATGTCACGCTGGGCCTAATCCTGGCGAACGTTCTCGTTTATCTCATCATGCTCTCCAATCCCGCGAACGTGGAAGAGTTTGTGTCTTACTACGCCATGGTTCCGAGCGGTGTGATGGAAGGCCAGGCGCTCCATACGTTCGTCACGAGCGCGTTTCTGCACGCCGGTGTGCCTCATCTCGTCGTCAACGTGCTTTTCCTGTATATCTTCGGCGACAACGTGGAGGATGCCTTCGGCCACCTGCAGTTCCTCGTCTTTTATTTCTTCGCCGCCATCGCGTCTAGCGCCGCCCACGTGGTGTCCGACCTTCACTCGACCACCCCGTGCCTCGGAGCGAGCGGCGCCGTCGCAGGGGTTATGGGCGCCTATCTTGTCTTTCACCCGGACGCCCGGATTCGCACCCTCATTCTATTTAGAGTCTTTGATATCCCCGCCGTTTTCTACCTGGGGCTCTGGTTCCTACTCAATCTCGTGAACGGCGTCCTGTCATCCAGCGGTGCCACGCCGACCGACGTGGCATGGTTCGCGCACATCGGAGGGTTTGCCTTTGGCGTTATTTCGGCGTTGGCATGGAAGCTTCTCCAATTCGGGAATATGGATTCGCGCCGATCATGAGTCGTGGGATCGGGCGCTCACCGGCGGAAAAATCGCGACGCGTTACTTTCCAAAGTGTTCCAGCACCAAACGGGCAATTGCCTTCATGCGATGAACGTAGGTGTGCTCGCGCAGAATTCTTGATCTTGCTCTATCCAGAATTTCCCGCCGCGCGTTCGGACGATCCCGGAACCAGCGCAGTTTCTCGACGCATTCTTCAACCGAACCGAATGACGCCACCTCGACTTCCGTATCGAACAGATTTGAGAGATCCGCTTGCGCGTCGGTCAGCAGGAACCCGCCGGCCGCGGGACAGTCGAATACCCGCTGATTCACCGCGCCCGGCATTTGGATGCTGGTGAAATTCAGGTTGACCTCGCATTCCCGGTAGAACGCGGGCAATTCGTTAAAGTAGTGGACGGGCGGTCCGGCATCCGACATCCATCGCCTCCAATCCGCGTCGCCTCGCACTCGAACGCCTTCGTCGTGAAGTCGTTCAAGGTATCTTCTGCGGTACCGTCGCGTACCTTCAAGAAAGAAGAGCATCTCCAGCGAGCGACGCTGCTCCTCATCCAGTTCGCCGTAAAAATCCGCGCCGACGATTGCATCGAGTCCGCTCCCAAATCGTTCCCTCGTGACCCGTTCCCCCTCGAATGCGGCCTGCGCGGCCGCAAGCAATTTGGGGTCGGCCGTGACGGATTCCCACGCGCGGGCCGCAAACCATTCCATCGAATTTCCGACGAACGTGGGGGGGAAGGACGGCGTGGGGCTTGGCTCGCCGTTGAACACCGAGGTGTCGGCCGCGAGCGGCATCCAGTGCGCGTGCGAAAACCCCGCCCGCTCGAGATAGTCAAGGTACGCCCGGTCCCATGTCAGCGCAATCGTGTGGGCCGAGGCGTACGAGGTATTCCCCATAATAATCGTGCGGGGATCGTCCACAAACCAGGTGACATGGGGCACCTCGAGGTCGTCGAAGAAACGCGCGAACAACCCGTCTTGGTCCATTGCCGCAAGGTTGATGGACAAAATGAAGTCGGGGCGGATCGACACAATCGCGTCGATAAAATTCGCGACCTGTTGTTGAGAGAGGGCCCCTTCCATCACCACGGGGACGGGGGTGACTTCCCATCCCAACGAGCGGCCCGCATTCTCGCACGCACCGTCCAGCCAATACTGGCTTCGAAGCAACAACACCCGCGGTATTTCACCGGCCATTTTGTCATACCGCATGATCGAGCGAAGGCGGCCTGATATGCGCAATCGGGGCTTGTCCACGGCCCGAATCCTAGCATCCGGATACACCGTCCTCAACGCAATGCAGGCATCTTCATTTACTTTCGATCGCGGGGCATGGTAGCGTCACGGGAAGCGGTTGCATTCGTCGGGGAACCAAACGTGTTTCGCGCCACAGCGGTTTTCTTGTTATCCATGGTTCTTTCCGCATGCCCGATGGCGCAGGCCCAGGCGCCGCCGGACAAGACCTGTTTTCAAATCCATGCGCCATACGCGCCCGAACTCGACGTCGGCTCGGATCTGGCGCTGGTCTACGGGGTCGGCGACACGTTTGCGCAACGCGCGGAGGAGTGGCGTTCAAGAGGCTACCGCGTAGGTTTGATGACGGGCATATCTTGGGGCGATTACGGCGGCTACTACATGGCCGACGGCGCGTTCAAGAACGAAGAGGTGCAGACCACGAAGTCGGGCGAGCTTCGGATGCATGGACACAGCGCCACCGTCGGCTACAACGTGCCTACCCCTGCCTATATCGACTTCATCAAACGGTACATCGATCCCGCTATCGATGCGGGAATCGATTCCGTGTTTCTTGAAGAACCGGAGTTCTGGGCCAACACCGGTTGGAGCGAGGGGTTCAAACGAGAGTGGCGCAACTTCTATGGGGAAGACTGGCGCCCGCCCGATTCCAGCCCCGACGCCCAGTACCGCGCAAGCAAACTGAAATACGAACTCTACTTCCGCGCGCTGCGTGAAGTCTTCGCCCACGTCGACCGGCGGGCGGCCGAATTGGGCAAGACCATCGAGTGTCACGTCCCCACACACAGCCTCATCAACTACGCCCAGTGGCGCATCGTCAGTCCCGAGTCGCACCTCGTTGACATACCCCAACTCGACGGCTACGTCGCGCAGGTGTGGACCGGCACCGCCCGTTCCCATAACCGCTACCGCGGCGTCGCCAAAGAAAGGACCTTCGAAACCGCCTACCTCGAATACGCGCAGATGTTCGGCATGGTACGGCCCACCGGCAAAAAGATCTGGTTCCTTCACGACCCCATCGAAGACAATCCGAACCGAAGTTGGGACGATTACCGGCGAAATTACGAGGCCACGGTCACTGCTTCGCTCATGGTCCCCGGTGTTACGCGCTTCGAGGTCATGCCGTGGCCAGACCGAATCTTTCGCGGCCGATACCCGAGGACCGACGAGGCGATTCCGTCCGGCGAACGCGCGGGCATATCGCCGGAATACGCCGCCGAGATACTGACCATTGTGAACGCCTTGAATGACATGGAGCAGACACACGTCTCGAACGCCGGCGGCGCACCAGGCATCGGCGTCATCGTGTCCGATACGCTCATGTTTCAACGCGCCGATCCCACGCCAAGCGATCCGATGCTGGGTTCGTTCTACGGGCTTGCGTTGCCGCTGCTCAAACACGGCGTGTTCGTCGGCGTCGTGCAACTCGAGAGTGTGCTCAGTCCGGAAAGCCTTGGGCCCTACAAGCTCCTGCTCCTGACCTACGAAGGACAGAAGCCGCTGCGTCCGGATTACCACGATGCCCTCGTTCGCTGGGTCAACGACGGCGGCTCATTGCTGCTCATCGATGACGGAACCGATCCCTACCATCATGTGCAAGAGTGGTGGAACCGTCAGGGTGAGACCCCCGCCAAAGCCTACGAGGACCTGTTGGCCCGCTTGGCGGTTCCGGCATCGGTATGGAACGGGCCCGTCAAGGTGGGTCGGGGACTTGTGCGCGCGATCGCAGACAGCCCCGCCCGCCTGACCCACGAGCCGAATGGGGCCGATGACCTGTTGTCGTGGGTACAATCGATGCTGGTCGGTGCAGGCCATTCTTCCATCGCTCCGACGCCTCTGCTGGCTGTTCGTCGCGGACCTTACGTTATTCAGGCCGTGCTTGACGAAGGACCCTCCTATACGCCCTATGCGTCTGAAATGGCCTGCATCAACCTGTTCGACCCCGAACGGAAAGTTCTTGATCGATTTGTCTTGGAAACGGGCGGCAGGGTGGTGCTGTACGACATCGGATACGCCGCCAAGTACGGCCCGCCCGCAAAGGTCCTAGTCGCGAGCACGCGCATCCGAAACGAGACCTACAAGGACAACGAACTGACCTTCACGACGCGCGGACCTCGGGGCACGACCGCCGACCTGCGCATCCTTCTTCCGGCGCAGCCCGTCTCGGTCCGGAGTGCCCCGAGCGCCGAGGTGAATCATGCCTGGGACGCGCGCCATTCGGTCCTTTCCCTCACGTTCGACAATCTAGCGCAGGACATCGTGGTCAATATTCGTGTAAACTGAACGCGTGGGCGCCCTCCAGGCTTTTGTATGCGTTGCCCCGCATTTGCTAAAGTGCCCGTGCAGATCAAAGCAGACTCCCCGCTCTTGATCAGGTGCGAATCGTGGGGCGCCGCGGAATAGGTCCTCTGATGTGTTGCGGAGTAAGGATGTATGCTC
>BTUX01000023.1:0-26572 GCA_045863315.1 Candidatus Hydrogenedentota bacterium
TGACAACAATATGCGCGCCGAATTCTTTGGCGCAGATGGAAGCACGGACTGGAACCGGCGCCTGCTGGAAGCGGAGTGCCGGCATTATCATCATATGACGTCTGATATACGAGACCGAAAGGCCGTTTCGAAAACCGTCGCCGATTTGAAGCCGGACTTGGTCGTGCACGCCGCGGCGCAGCCCTCGCACGATCTCGCCGCGCGAATTCCGTTCACGGACTTTGAGGTGAACGCAGTAGGCACGCTCAACCTGATCGAGGCCGTCCGCGCACATTGTCCCGAGTCCGTATTTGTTTTTATGAGCACGAACAAAGTCTATGGCGACGGACCCAATCGCGTCCGCTTACGGGAATTGGAGACCCGCTGGGACTTTGCTGATTCGGACTTCGCGAACGGCATCCCCGAGACATTCTCGATTGATCAGTCCCAACACAGCCTGTTCGGCGTCAGCAAGCTTGCGGCGGATCTCATGGTGCAGGAATATGGCCGGTACTTCGGAATGAAGACCGTGTGTTTTCGCGGCGGTTGCCTGACCGGTCCGGCGCATTCCGGGGTGGAACTCCACGGATTTCTTGCGTACTTGTTCCGATGCGCCAAGTCGCAGACGAAATACACCATTTACGGCTACAAGGGAAAGCAGGTTCGCGACCATATCCACAGCGAGGACGTCGTTCGCGCCATTCACGCGTTCTATCAGAATCCCCGGTGCGGCGCCGTTTACAACCTTGGCGGCGGCAAGCGAAACAGCGTTTCAATCCTCGAGAGCATCGAGCGCATCGAGGGCCTCATCGGCAACAAGGTGAAATACATTTACAACGAAGCCAACCGGCCGGGCGACCACATCTGCTACTACTCCGACTTGTCGAAGTTTCGGCGCGATTACCCCGAATGGTCTCCCGCACACAGCATAGACGACATCTTCGAGGAGCTGGCGCGCGCGGTCCCTTTGAAACGTGAGGACAAACCAATTCCATGAATTCCGAATCCGAAACCGATCCGCAAAAGTCCGTACCTTGGTGGCCTACCGTACTCTGCGCCGCGCTGGCCGGCGGAATGGGGTGGGGGATACGTGGACAGTATGGCCACGAAACCGGCGCGATGATCGCGGGGTTGCTCGTGTGTCTCGTCATCAGTCTGACTCTGTGCCGCGGGGCTAGTTCGCTTGCCGTGGCGCGCGCGGTCGCGCTGGGCACGATTGCCATCGGGTTCGGCGGCACCGAGACGTACGGACAAACCGTGGGCCTCACCCACGACAAGGACTTCATCGGCAACTGGGAAGCGCTCCGTTGGGGCATGACCGGGCTCGCCGTCAAAGGCGGGGTCTGGATAGGGTTTTGCGGGGTCTTTCTTGGGATGGGACTCGGCGGCAATCGATACCGGGCGCACGAGCTGCTTGTCCTGATGCTCGGCGCGCTCGCCGCGTACTTTCTTGGCGTTTGGTTGTTCAACCTGCCATTCGATCCGGAGAACAAGCGGCTGCCGTGGCTCTACTTCTCGGGCAGTTGGTACTGGCAACCGGACAAAGCGGATCTTCGCCCCCGGTTCGAGGCCTGGGGCGGGTTGTGGTTTGCCCTACTGCTTGTCATTGCCTACGCAGGCGCAATCCGAAAAGACGGGCTCGCCTGGCGCCTTGCGATGTGGGGCATCCTAGGCGGCGCGCTTGGATTTCCACTAGGTCAATGTTTGCAGGCTTATCACGCATGGAATCCGGAGGTGTTCACCCAGGGCATCTGGAAATCGCTCGACCCCCACATGAACTGGTGGAACATGATGGAAACGACCTTCGGGACCATCATGGGTGCGGCCCTGGGTTTGGGCGCATGGATACACCGCGAACGCATCAAACCGGCGGACTATATATCCGAATCGTACTTCTCGCCACCGTTGGAATGGGTATTGCTTTCGGTGCATGCGGCTCTGCTCGTGCTGTCCGAATTCGTGGGAACCCCTATCATCGACGTGGTCTACGACCTCGGCTTGGCCATGGGCCTCATTCCCCTGTTCGCAACCGCAGGAGGGCGCATGTGGCCCTACTTCGTGGTTTTCCCCGTGACCCTCCTTCCTATTGCAGGCAAGACCTTGCGAAACCTCGCCTACGAACAGGGCGCCATCTCGCCCGCGATCGGGTGGGCCGTCTATGTCATCGTTCCAATCGCAATTGCCGTCGGCTTCGCAGTGTGGTACGGACGTCGCACCCGCGAGGGTCGGCCTGCCATCGAGTTTCTCTCTGGCGCGTTGGTGTTTGCGACCTGGACGTACTTCCTTCTCAATTACGCCTTCTTTCGGTTCCCCTGGCCCTGGGCGCCCTGGACGGGCCGCACACCCAACGCAATCCTCTTTACGGTGTGCGCCGTAGGGTTGACCACACTCGCGATCACGGCGTTAAGAAAACTGCAAGAACCGCGACCAACAAGCACATCGCGAACGTGAATCACGGCTTCTCCGGTGCCATCCGTCGGCCGGATGAGCCGCACTCGGCGCATCGATGGCGCTCAGCGGTATCTCAACGCCAGACACAAACAAAAACCGCGAGCAGGATGCGCTCCAACCCGCGGGCTACAAAACACGTAAGATGGCGGGGACGACGAGACTCGAACTCGCGACCTCTGCCGTGACAGGGCAGCGTTCTAACCAACTGAACTACGCCCCCGCACTTGGATGTTGCCGGAAAGTGCCGGCACTCACGGCAACCCTAAGTCTAGCAGCGGACTGCGGGCTTGTCAAACTACCGAGTGAACAACCGCGAGAAAAGAGACCGACACGTGCTACCGGAATCGTTGGGCCTCCGGTAGGCCGATAATTCACTTTACAACGAACCCTGCCAGCTTTCCGGGCACGTATACTTCTTTCACGATATTCTTGCCGTCAATGTGCGCAAGTACTTTCGGGTCGGCCTTGGCCGCGGCGAGGACGTCGTCCTTTCCGGCATCGGCCGGCACGACGACGACGGCCCGCAATTTGCCGTTCACCTGCACGGGAATCTCGATGGTATCTTCGACGAGCAGGTTTTCATCGTAGGACGGCCACGATTCATAGGCGATGGAATTGGGGTGTCCGAGCCGTTCCCACAGTTCCTCGCATAGATGCGGCGCGAAGGGAGCGAGAATTCGAACGAAGTGTTCGATCTCGCGGCGATTGATGCGGTCGGCCTTTGCCGCGACGTTAAGGAATTCCATCATGCGAGAAATCGCGGTATTGAACTGCAGCGCGTCTACGTCGTGCGTAACGGCTTTGATGGTCTGATGCAACGCCTTCGTCACGGCCGGGTGGCTGCCGTGGTCCACAATGCGCGGATGGATCGATCCGTCTTCCGCAACGATCAAGGCCCACACGCGGCGCAGGAACCGGTTCACGCCGTGCAGGCCCTCTTCGGTCCACGGCTTGTCGCGTTCGATGGGGCCCATGAACATTTCGTACAGCCGGAGTGAATCCGCGCCCACTTCCTCGACGACTTTGTCCGGCGTGACGACGTTGTATCGCGACTTGCTCATTTTTTCGACCTGCGTTTCGAGACGAATATTGCTGTCTTTCGCATACCAATCGTCGCCGCGCTTTTCGACCTGATCGGGGTAGTAGTATTTCCCATTTTCGTCGCGGTAGGAATACGCTTGGATCTTGCCCGGGTTGTAGAGCCGCATGAAGGGCTCTTTTGTCGTCACGTACCCCGCGTCATACAGGACCTTGTGCCAGAAGCGCGAGTAGAGGAGATGCAGGACGGCGTGCTCGGTGCCGCCCACATACAGATCGACCGGCATCCAATACTGCTCGGCCTCTTTCGACCAGGCTTCGTTTTCGTTTCGCGCGTCCACGAAGCGCAGGTAGTACCAGCACGAACCGGCCCATTGCGGCATGGTGTTCGTCTCACGCACGGCGGGTTTGCCGGTGACGGGGTCGGTTGTGTGCATCCAGTCCGCCGCGCGCGCGAGCGGCGGTTGACCGTCGGGTGTGGGCTTGTACTCGTCCAACTCGGGCAAGGTCACCGGCAGGTCTTTCAGCGGCACCGCGCGCAGCGTGCCGTCCTCGAGTTTGAGAATGGGTATGGGTTCGCCCCAGTACCTTTGGCGCGAGAACAGCCAATCACGCAATCGGTAGTTCACCGTCGCTTTGCCGAGGCCGCGCTCCTCCAGCCACGTGGAGATTTTCGCCTTTGCTTCGGGCACAGGCAGCCCCGTAATGATCCCGGAGTTTACAAGCGTGCCGTCGCCGACATAGGCTTCCTTCGCTATGTCTCCACCACTGACCACTTCGACGATGGGCAGGTTGAATTTCCTTGCGAACTCGTAATCGCGTGTGTCGTGTGCGGGTACCGCCATGATTGCGCCGTAGCCGTATTCCGCCAGCACGTAGTCGGCCGTCCAGATCGGGATTCGCGCATTGTTCACGGGGTTGATCGCGTAGGCCCCGGTGAATACGCCCGATTTTTCCCGCTCGGCCTGCATGCGATCCTGCGCGCTTCGCTTGGTGGCAGCGCTTACATAGGCCTCGACCGCATTGCGATGCTCTGCGGTGGCGATCTGAAGGGTTAGCGGGTGCTCCGGCGCCAGCACGCAATATGTCGCGCCGAATAGGGTGTCAGGCCGAGTAGTAAAGATCAGAAAGCTCTGGTTGGAATCGGCGACTTTGAACACGACGTCGGCGCCCTCGCTCTTGCCGATCCACTCTCGCTGCATCGTCTTGACGCCTTCCGGCCACTCGACCTCATCGAGATCGGCAATCAAGCGTTCGGCATATGCCGTAATCTTTAACATCCACTGGCGCATTAAACGCTTCTCGACGGGATCCCCCGTTTCGACGTACTTCCCGTCTTTCACCTCCTCGTTGGCCAGCACTGTGCCTATCGCGGGACACCAGTTGACGGGAGCCTCCGCCTGATACGCCAGGCCGCGCTCGAACAGGACTTCAAAAATCCACTGCGTCCATTTGTAATAGCCGGGGTCCGTCGTGTCGATCTCGCGGTCCCAGTCGTAGGACAGGCCCAGCATCTGCAACTGCCGTCTGAACGTGTCACAGTTTTTCCTGGTGATGATGGCGGGGTGTTCGCCGGTTCGCATCGCATGGCGCTCCGCCGGCAGCCCGAAGGCGTCCCACCCCATGGGATGCAGCACGTTAAACCCCTTCATTCGCTTCACCCGGGCGATGATGTCCGTGGCGACGTACCCGAGGGGGTGGCCGACATGCAGGCCGTCCCCGCTGGGGTAGGGGAACATATCCAGTATGTAGTACTTGGGCTTGGTTCGGTCGATTTCCGATCGAAATGTCTTGTTCGTTGCCCAATATTCCTGCCATTTCTTTTCGATGGCCTTATGTTCGTATGAACCGCCCGGCATGTAACGAACAACCTCCTGTTTGCTTTCATGCTTGCACAAGCGATCCCGTTAATATATCACCCCCTGCATGCCTGAGAGAAATCATCCCCGCGCTAGCGGAGCGGGCAATTCGTGGTACAGACCGCGGACTGCATGTTGGGTTCGACGCCCAGCGCCGTTTGGACTTTATCTAACCGCACCGTCGCGTCGAGGGCGTCCGGAGAAGCAGTCGAACGCTACTCGTCCCCGTCGAGTCCTGGACTGTGTTCACGAACATCCCTGCCCGCGAGGTGAGTCGTCCTTACGCTCGCCACGACGCCAAATACACCTGTTGCCGTTTTTGTGGAGACCGACCCACGGGGCTACCGTCTTTCTGCGGGGTCTTGGGCGCGGGCCGCCGATTTTCGTAAAGGAAACTCAAAATGTTCCTGTTGGTTCGATCATCGTTCAACGCAGCGGGGCCGCAACCGCCCCCCAAATTTGATCGGGTTGGAATTCGGAACCCCCTACCCAACTATGGCTTACAACAGCGTGAAATACCGGAATCACAAGTATCCACGGGGCAATACTTTAAGCTAACATATTGATATTAAAGGTTTTACTCATTATGCGCGTTTGTGCGTATGGGGGACGAAACAAACTCACGCGCGCAACGTATAGTATATTAGTAGACAGAAAAGGCGAATACGCCAAAATAACTCTGGACAAAAACGATGTGGTTCGATAGGATTTGTAAAATCTGTGGGGTAATGGGCTCAGCTGACCGGGCCTTGAAGAATTGGAATCTTGGGGTGAGGGCTTGAACGGATGGAGCGTGAACTCACTACAGCAGAGTATCGAGCAGTCGAGTCCCATCGGATTCGGCTTTGCCAGGAACGGGGTGTAGACGTGGGGTTCGAGTCTGCCTTGGAAGACTGGAGGTTGCACTTCGCGGTCCGGTGGCGCGAACAGAGGCAGGCCCGTCTGCTTGCGGCCCAGCGCGCGGAAATCGAGCGCCACAAATGGATCGAATCGGAGAAGGCGGGGCACGATCTGGGGCGCGAGGCCGTGCTGGACTGGATACAGAAGAACGCGGCGGCTTGGCGGGCTTGGTATGACAGTCACGACAATGAATGCGGCGATGCTGAACTTCAGGGATAGGCGGCCTCGCTGCAGTGGCTTGTCCGAGTTCGTTTGGGTCCATGCTGCCGTCCGCTGATCCGAACTTGCACTCGAATCACCTACCTATGCTTCAATAAGGGCGGATCGAGGGGAAGTGAGACACCGTGCAAGTCCCCGTTTCGCCGGAGATCAATGCGCTACTGGACGACGCCACGTCCCTAAGCCTGCGGCGTGGTCAATATTTCGTCGGCGTCGAGCATCTGTTTGAAGCCATCCTGATCAAGGCCGATCTGCTTCCGACCTCGTTTTCTATTCAATACGGTGACGCGCTCCGGGCTACATCACATGAGATGACGCGTGAGGCTTGGAAAGGCGCGTTACCCGTCGCCGGACATGAAGTGTTTTATACGCCCCGTTGCGCGACGCTTGCGAACTCGGCGGCACGGCTCGGCCAGCGCATCAGCGGGGGATTCACGGGGGCCGGGCACCTGTTGCTGGCGATTCTTGCGGACGCGCACTCTGCGCCGAGCCGCGCCATGGACCGCTTGCTGTTGCCGAGGGGGGAAGTCATACGAGAACTGCGCAGTCAGTTGTCCCGGACGTCGTCGTCCAAGATGCGACTTCCTGTCGAAGGTCGAGTGGACAGGTCGGCAGAGGCCACGACCGACCGCGGCCGCCACTCGTCTGGGATTCCAAGTCGTAGAAGCGAGGAGGACGAGCGGCCCGACCCCAGCCGAATCCTCGAGTCGCTGACCCGAGACCTTACCGAGGCGGCGATGCGCGGTTTGCTCGAACCGGCGATCGGACGTGACAAAGACATGGTAACCATCGCCGAGATCTTGTCCCGCAAGACGAAGAATAATGTGATTCTCGTGGGCGAGGCGGGGGTCGGCAAGACGCGGATCATCGAAGGGCTCGCGCTAGCCGCAGTGAAGGGCGGCGCGAGCGGGATTCTGTCCGGGCACCGAATCGTCGAACTGAACATGGCAGCGCTCATGGCCGGCACGCAGTATCGGGGAGCGTTCGAGGAGAAGTTGCTGGGCCTCCTCGAACAGTTGCGGCGCGAACCCAAGACGGTCCTCTTTATCGATGAGATCCATTTGATCATGGGCGCGGGCGGCGTAGAAGGCAGTTCGTCCGATTTGGCAAACCTGATCAAGCCTGCCCTGTCGCGTGGAGAATTGCGGTGCGTCGGCGCGACCACCTTGCACGAATATCGCAAATTCATCGAGAAGGACCCCGCCATCGAGAGGCGTTTCCAAATGCTGCGGATCGAAGAGCTATCGCCCGCGGCGACCTGGGAAGTATTGAACCATCTCACGCCGAGTCTTCAGCGGCACCATGGCGTGCATATCAGCCGCAAAGCGTTGCATGCGGCGATTACGCTTACGCAGCGGTATATGCCCAACCGGCAACTGCCCGACAAGGCAATCGACGTTCTGGACCAGGCTTGCGCGCGGTACCGGCTGAAAACCGTGGCGGCCCAAAGCATGCCGGGAGGATTTGACAGCGATCCGGCGACGCCCTTGGCCGAGAAGGTGACGCCGCACGATGTTCGCCGGGTCGTGAGCCGTATGACGGGCATACCCCTTGAAGAAATCACGGCGGAAGAACGGTTGCGGCTGTCGGACCTGGATCGCAAACTTGGACGTCGAATTATCGGGCAGGACGAAGCAGTCTCGAAAGTGGTAGCGGCGGTGAAAAAGGCCCGGGCCGGTTTGGCCGATCCCAATCGGCCCGAGGCGGTCATGTTGTTTCTGGGGCCGACAGGGGTGGGGAAGACGCAGTTGGCGAAGAGTCTGGCGGACCTCTTGTTTGGTTCATCGAAACATCTGATCACCTTCGACATGTCGGAATATGTCGAAGAGCATTCCGTATCGCGGCTGCTCGGCGCCCCGCCGGGGTATATTGGCAGCGACGAGGAGGGGAGGCTATCGCAAGCCGTGCGGAGTGCGCCGTTTTCGATTTTGTTGTTCGATGAGGTCGAAAAGGCCCACAAGCGGATTTTCGATGTGTTCCTGCCAATACTGGATGAGGGGCGTCTTAGAGATTCGCGTGGCAACGTTCTGAGTTTTCGCAACTGCATTGTTATCTTTACGTCCAACGTAGGCGCGCACCACCTGAATCGCTCTTACCCCCCTGCTGACGAGGACAGGCTCATGGAAGAGCTGAGACGGCATTTTCGACCGGAGTTCATCAACCGTATCGACGAGATTGTGCCGTTCTATCCACTGCTGTTTGAGGATATTCGGACGATGCTGAAGCTGAACCTCCGGGAAATGAGCGACCGGTTGAAGGACAAAGGTATCAGGCTTCGCGTGTTTCAAGGCGCCTACGAATACCTTGCCGAGCGGGGGTACAGTCCGGAGTATGGTGCGCGCGAACTACGCCGAGTTGTCGAGCGGCTCGTGATGAACCCGATCAGCGCTCGCGTGCTGGAAGGAGTATTCACGAAGGGCGACACGGTTGAAGTACTGGTCGAAGGCACGGAATTGACCTTCCGCAAAGGCGAGACCCTCCTCGAGCAGAAGGTGATCCACGCATGAAGGCGGCGGGACAGGCGGATTGCTTTGTGATCGTCAACGGGCCGGAAGACGGCACCGAATTCCCAATCGTCCGCACGCCGTTTCTGATCGGCAACGACAGCGGGTGCACCGTCAACATCCGGCTCGACCAGAGTGTCCAGCCATTCCACGCGCACGTGTCGGTCGTTTCCGACGGATACCGGATACGTCGCGCCGACCATCGAGCGGTACTTGTAAACGGCAGGGCCGTTGGGACGCTCCGGTCGCGCATCGTCCGCAACGGCGGAATGATTCAGGTTGGGCAGACCTTGATCATAGTGGACTGTTCGCCCGATGGCCTTGCCCGGCGCAGCCATGGCATCGTGTCCGAAAGCGACTTCGGCTGGGCGCTGCGGTCAGCGGCCCGGAAGGTGTCGGCCGCCGTCCGACGAGCCGGGAAGTCGGTCTATCGAGCGGTCAGCCGGATTCTTACAAGCTGGTTGGCCATGGCATCGATTTTGGTGCTTTGCTACCTGTTCTGGCCCGCGTTCCGCGAGTGGGTCAAGTGGATCGTACTGTGGCTGTATTATCGCGCCGCGGGAGCGTTTTCTTAGTTGCCGAACTCTGAGATCATCAGAGCGGTCGCCGAGGCCCGGCAACGATTCAACTGTGGGGATGCCGCCGGTTTCGACGTTCCATCCCCAGCGGTGAACGCACGCCGTGTGAAAGAATTGAACTACCCCGGCCGGGAATGAGGGTCGAAACAACAGGGCCCTTCCCGCCGGCCCGTCTGATTGCGAAATCAATCGAGGTCACTCGGCTACTGAACTCACGTAAGGCCGCCGGCCGCCCAATCGTGGATGTTCGGCGCACTTCGGCTGACCCGCGTTTCTCACCCGTCGTCCCTGATGGCGGGGGCGACTGGTGAGAACTGCTCTGGGGATAGCATGTGAATGAATGAGGGGGTGATTCGTCACACCGACAACCCGTCGTGCCGTGCCGGTGGATAACGGTATGTGCTGCACGAAGTTGTATCTTCCAATGCCTGCGGGTGTGAAGAATTCGGGTGAGGCGACAAACTTCTTCGAGCGGGCATCGGCGGCTTGGGTTCATGGCAGCCGATAATCGCTGTGTACCACCAAGGACGGTGCGAGACATGAGGCTGACGCCAGGATTATTTCACCGGTGGGGAAAACCGCAGATTGTCGAGTGGTTTTCCCTCGGCATCTGTAAACCGCAAGACGAAGCCCCATAGGCCGGCGCGGTTATGGATTTTTAGATCGATGCGGGACTTGCCCCGAGGGAGGGTTATTTCGACGATATCGTCGTCGTACGTGATCCCTCGCGCGCCTTCAAACCGATACACCTCCTCGCCATTCACGCGAATAATTGCGTCGTCGTCGGTGCCGACGCGCATTTGGACGGTTTGCATTTCCGGGCTCTCAAGGTCGCAGGACGCGTACGCCAGACAATTCCTGACACTTGTCTGATCGCCGAAGATGTTGGAAAGGCCCAGGACGCCGCACGTCGTCTCCCGCACGCGCCACTTGCCCTTCCCGAATTTGATGTCGAATTCGGCGTCCATGTCAATTCCTTGATCCGGTGGGAACACCGCGCCAAGCATCTTGCCGTCCAGGTCTTCGAAGGGACCGGCGACGTACCAAGCCGGCACTACGCCCGGCCTCGGTTGGGGATGCTGCCAGAATCCCTCGGGTTGGAAACGTTGCCTTTTCATGGAATCGGATTCAGGTCGCACAAGCAGGCCGCCCGTCGATAGGATTTCGTCGTTAGCCGCCCTGACTGTGGATGCCAAATCGGGGAGATCGGCCCAACCGGGAAGGCTTCCTCCGCGCGCGTGATAGGCGATGAGACCCGATGCCCCTTCCCGAACAAAATCCTCGAGTTGCTCTCGAAGTTGGACCGGTGTGGGCACACCTTGGCCGGTGTCGGCGGGCGCGCCGTCAAAGGCCTGATACACGCCAATGAAAGGTACGGCAGGAACTCGCTTGCGGGCCGTCGTCAATATGTGTTGAAGTTCCAAGCTGGTACTTTCGCGGTGATACATCGTTTTGCCGACGGGATACCAGTAAACCAACATGAGGTCGCACACATGGCGATCGAAATTCGTGAGAGAGCCGGCGTCCCCGAACCCCGCGCAGACGGGACGCTCGCCGCCTGGGTCGGCGTTGTGAATGGTACGGTACATGGCGCGAAGGGCCGAGACCGCATCCCCGGGGCTGTCGTCAAGCACGTAGTAGCCGAACAAGTTAGGAGAATTTCGGACCCGCTCGACGTCAAGGGCGCAGGCCCGAGGCCAGAACAGAATCATTCCTTCACGGTGCTCGGAGGGTTCCGAACCACCAAATCCGCGTTGGCAATCGATCAGGCCGGAGTCTGTCATCTCTCCGTATCGGATGAGTTCTTCGTCCAACTGGATGATATTCGATTCCTGGTCCGGTCGTCGTCCGCCATAGATGAGTGGAATCGTGGTTTGGACGGCCGTAATGGGCTCTCGAAGCTTCACGCCGTGGTAAAGATGTCGGGTCATATGCGCCATGACTTTGATGCCATTTTCGAGACAGAACTTGCCCTCGGGAGTTTCGGGGTCCAAGGCCGATTCGTGTCCGATGACAAGGTTCATGCCTATCTCCCGCACGCGGTGAAGATCGTCCAGCGTGTCCTGTCCGGACGCGTAGGTTCCCAGGACGGGCTTGCCGTTTACAGTCCAACGGGTTTCGTGCAGGAGCATTCGACGTTCGTTGCCCTGCGAAGTGCCGACCGTGACCTCGGAGGCCGGTTTCGGTCCGTCGGCCGCGTTGGAGGAGCAGGCGCACAAGCACGAAATACACACGACGAGCACCGGGAGGGAGCGAGGCCGAGGCGTGCTGTGGAATTTGACGTGGCGCAGCGATAATGGACGTGTTGTCGTGATGCGCCGGTTCGTACCTTGGACCCGGGATATCTCGGGTGAGACATCATCACGGCCATGCGAAACCGAGTGCGGATTCAGGGCGAGAACACGGTGAAGCGGCAGGGACGAGTCGATCAATTTCCACACGTTCCAGTACTCCCGTCACATGACTGCAACAGCATTCGCAATCTTCTTGAACCTGCTGCAGCTTGCGATGAATTCTACACGCGACCCGCGGGGCGAAGCGCCGATTCGTATGTCGCCGCGATTATCCGATGTGGGAATCGTCGGCAGGCCCCGTGATTCGCAGCGCCAGCATCGTCTGGTCGTCCGAGGGACGTTGGCCGGCCTGGTGTTGTCTGACTGCCAGAAGCACCTGGTCGATCAACGCCTCGGCAGAAATATCTGACGCGCGAATGGCGTCTTCCAGACGTTCCTCGCCGAAGAGCCGGCCGGAGGGAGCGCGCGCCTCGGTGATACCGTCGGTGTACAGCAGCAGTCTATCGCCGACCTGGAGGTGCAGTTCGGCGTCGGCGTATTGCGCGTGGCGGTCGATTCCCAAGGGAACCTCTCCGACCGCGTTGAGCAATCGAATCGAACCGTCGCGATGCTGGACGTAGGGAGGATTGTGACCGGCGCTGGCGTAGCGCGCGAACCGCGCGGTTGGGTAGTAGAACACTAGAAACGCCGTCACGAACGATCCATTAATCGGCTTGGTAACCAGATGGTTGTTCACGAATTCGAGCAGTTCACCGGGCCGCTCGACGCCGCGCAGGCGGCTGTGCACGAGCGTCGATAGCATGGCGATAACGACGGCCGCCGAAGCCCCATGGCCGGATGCGTCGGCAATAAGAAATGCCCATGGCCCGCTGTATTCGCTACCCGTTTCGTGACTCGGCGGATACACCGGAAACACGTCGTAATAATCGCCTCCCGCGCGGTCAAAGGTCTGATGCACGGCGGCGAGTTCCACGCCGGGAATGATCGGCAGCGGCGAGGGGAGCAGTCCCCGCTGGATGTTTGCGATCTCATCGACCTCGCGCATGATGAGCGCGGTCGCCTGCCGTAGTTCCTGCGCGGCCCGTTTGCTGTTCGCCATTCCGCCGAGCAGATTGGCCTGGAGGATACGCGATTCCACGTCAATTCGCAGGAACGACGCCGGATCGGTACCCATAAAAAAGACCCAGTTCGTGGCGACGCCCGCATCAAACACGGGGGTGGCCACGAGAATTCGATAGGGCGAGAGATGATGGGCCATGACGGGATCAAACTCCACACGCAGATCGCGAAGAACGGCAGGACGGCCGCGTTCGATGATCTCGCCGATAAGCCCGCCGGAACACACCGGCGCATGAACGCCGGCGAACTCGGTGCTGGGAAACCGCTGCTGGTCGAGTCCCGATTGGTGCAGCACCCGCATGACGCGATAGTGGCCCGGTTCGAGGCCGCGCGTAGATATCGAAATCATTCCCTGATCCCCATAGAGACCGCGCACACCTTCCCTGAACCGGTTCACCGAACTCACTGGATCCGGGTCGCTGCTCAGTCCGCGCACAACCTCCATCAGATGCAGTAGTCGGGCGATTTCCGGATGCTCCGGGCCGTTTAACGCCGATACGTGGTTCGGATTAAGCGCCAATTCGGTATCCATCGCCGGACTTCCGTAACCACTCGCGCGTCATGGCCTCATGTTCTTCGCGCACGGATCGATAAGCGGGTTCGTCATGCAGGTTGTTGACCTGGTAGGGATCGGCGTGGTTGTCAAACAGAAGTCCATTTCCCCCGTCCAAAGAGGCATAGGTGTACCGTTGAGTGCGGACGCCTCGAAACAGCGGAGCAGGATGGTTCTGCCCGCCGGTCGCTTTGTCCTTCGAAATGTGCATGATGAACTGCGACTCAGGGTTGGGACCGCGCTTGCCCAGCAGGTGGGGTGACAAGTCATTTCCCGCGCACGCCTTCGGTTTGCGCACCCCCGCCAACGCGCAGACCGTGGGCACGATGTCGATAGTTCCGAACAGCGCAGGGCTTTTCCGGCCCGCCTCGACGCGATCGGGCCAGCGGACCAGAAACGGGACCCGAATGGATTCCTCGTACGGTTGTCGTTTGCCTCCCACGCCATGCGATCCGAACATAGACCCATGGTCGCTGGAATAGATGAGAATCGTGTTGTCCGTCAATTCCAGTTCATCCAATCTGGCCATCACGCGACCCAACTCGTCGTCAATCGCGCTGATATGCGCATGATAACCCTCGTACTCGGGCCAATCATTCCGCGGTCCGAATGGTCTACCTTCCGTGGCGCCGGCCTGCGCACTGCGCCAGTTTGGACGGCGAGGGAGACTGCCCTGCGGATAGAGCGCCTTCTTGGTTTCGGGTGCGTCAACAAAACTGGCGTGCGGCGGATTCCAGGAGACCATCAGAAAGAAAGGGTCTTTTCGATGCTGTTCCATGAATTCCAACGCTTGGTCGGTCATCAGCGTCGCGTTGTAGCCTCTTGGCTGGACAGGACCGCCGACCGCTGGATGATAGATGGATTGGTCCCAATGGACGTCGGTGTTGTCCCAGATGAGCGAGTGCTCGAATCCGAAAGGTTCCGCGCGTTTGCCGACGAGGTGCCATTTGCCGATGTACCCCGTGCGATACCCCTCCGCCGCAAACGCCTTGCCGATAGTCATTTCCGATTGGGCGAGAGGAAGACCGTTGTCGATTACGCCGGTTTGATAGGGCCAACGACCGGTGAGCAGCATCGCGCGGTGCGGCGAGCAAACCGGGTAATTGCTGATGCACTGGGTGAATTCCGCTCCTTGTGAGGCAAGCGTGGCCATGTGCGGGGTCTGAATCTGCGGCAGTTCCGTGAAGGACATCGACTGCCAGCGGTGCTCGTCGCTGAACAAGTAGACCACGTTGGGCCGCTTGCCCGCCCGACCGCGCCTGACCGCGCCGCGATGCCGCGGGGCCATGAATACCCCGCCGGCCGCAGCTCCAAGAAAAGCGCGCCGGGAAATCCTGCTCTTGTTCCGCATGCTCATGAGAATGATCCTTTGCCGGAGTTTCTAGAATGCCGCGCGCCGCGCACGCCGTCATCCTAAAAGTATCCTCGGACGCTGTCAATTTCCGTCGATTTTCAAAGGGACAGGAATCGCCCCTTCCGGGTCAAGGATGGGTCAATCAGGGCTTGAAGCGAACCGCGCCGGATGGTACCTTTCCGGGTAGGCTGTGCATGTTCTGGTCGAAGGCTCCCCAAAATATCAAGGACTGCAAATGCGGAGGACTGTCTAATGGCTTCTAAATATGAAGGATTGAAGACGAACGATATCTGCCTGGACGGGGCGCAAAGGGCGGTCGCGGCGGCGATCAAGAAGGCGCAGGAACTGGGCTGCAAAATGAATATTGCGGTGGTGGACGCCGGCGCGAATCTGAAAGCATTTGCTCGCATGGAAGGGGCGTGGCTGGGCAGCATCGACGTCTCGATCAAGAAGGCCAGGACCGCCCGGTTCTTTGACATGCCCACGGGTACAATCGGCGGTCTCAGCCAGCCGGGCGGGTCTTTGTACCAGATCGAGGTGTCCAACGGCGGCCTGATAACGTTTCCGGGCGGTGTGCCGCTGCTGAACGCGAACGGGGTAGTTGTTGGCGGCATCGGCGTGTCCGGTTCGAGCGTCGAGAACGACCATGCCTGCGCAACGGCAGGGGCCGAAGCCCTCTAACCTCACGGTCGGGAACGGATGGCTTCTCGTTTTAGCGGCATGACGGTGCTGATAACCGGCGCTTCCTCGGGAATCGGCGCTGAACTGGCCCGCGAATTTGCCGGCGAGGGTGCGAATGTTTCTCTGCTGGCCCGACGTCGGGACCGGCTATTACAGGTTCAGCAGGACATCGCGCACAAGGGCGGGACAGCGCTCGCCCTCGAGTGCGATGTCACGGACCGAGCAAGCATCGACGCCGCCGTGGCTCAAACGGTCGAGGCGTTCGGTGGGATTGACGTGGCCGTTGCGAACGCGGGCTTCGGCGTCAGCGGCGATTTCTCCAAGCTCTCAACGGACGACTTTCGGCGGCAGTTCGACACTAACTTTTTCGGTCTGCTGGATACGGTATTCTCGGTATTGCCGCACTTGGAAAAGAGCCGGGGCCGGTTGGCCTTGGTATCCAGCATCATGGGGCGCGTCGGCATGCCGGCATCGACCGCATACGGTTCCAGCAAGTTTGCCGTCTCGGGCCTCGCTGAATGCCTCTATTTCGATCTCGCGGACAGAGGAATCTCGGTGACCTGTATCGAGCCGGGACTGGTCGAAAGCAACATTCGCAAGACCGACAACCGGGGCGTGGTGAAGGAGTCCCGAAAGGACCCCGCGCCCGCCTTCCTTATCATGCCGACACGCAAGGCAGCGCGCGCTATTCTCAACGCAATCCATCGCCGGAAGTTCCAGGCCGTGATAACCAGCCACGGAAAGATTATCGTTTTTCTCGCCCGCCATTTCCCGCGAACGGTTCGATTCGCCATGCGGGCCGCCACGCGCGGGCGGATGGCACAGATCGAATCGGCCAAGCGCGCTGAATAATACACTTGCGCGCGAGGCGCAGCGCCATGCGATAGGTTCCGGGGTCCGGGGCAGAGTCTATTTCAGTTGCCGCGCAGTCGTTCCGCTTCGCGTCGCTGGACTTGCGCTTCCTCTCTCCTGCCCATCGCATTCAGGACCTCGCTCAAATTCGCGTGCGCGGTCGCATTGAGCGGGTCCAATCGCACGGCCTCTCTGAGATGCTTCTCGGCTTCTGCGAATCGGCCCGCCTGAAACAGCGCGTACCCGAGATTGGAGCGCGTAATACCCTGCTCCGGATCGATTTGCAGCGCGATTTCGTAATGTTCGATGGCCTTGTCGAGTTGGCCCGACATTCGGTACGCCGCTCCGAGGTTGGTGTGTGCTTCCTTTGAGTGGGGCGCCAATGCGACGGCGTTTTCGAGAGCGATTGCCGCTTGGGTCGGGTTTTGCTGCTTGAGATAGACAAAACCGAGATGCGTATACGCTTCCGCGTTATTCGTCGTGGCGGCTATTGCGTGGGTGAACAAGCTTACACTATCACGCCACACCTGGACCTGCTCCCGACTGAGCACCGCCAACATGGCAAGAACGACAGCGCAAGTCGAAATCACGGCTGCACTAGCCCGCCTCCGATGCGCCGGCGAAATGGTCGATAGCGCCCAGTCCGCTGTCCACACCAGCGCGATAAAAATCCCAACCAACGGAACGTAGGTGTACCGGTCCGCGCGGGCCGCGTATCCGATGGGCACGATGCCGATGACAGGGATGAGCATTCCCAGGTACCACAACCAGCCGGTGAAGATGTACGGATGGTTGCGCGCCGCGGTGACCGCCAATCCGGTTACGGTGCAAAGCAACAGCGAAGCGCCGATCAGCGGACTCCACGATAACGACTCACCCGGATGCGGATATAGGATCGCCAAGCCGGTCGGCCAGAACGTCTGACTAAGATAGTGTCCATACGCGACGATCGCGTTCCCGATGCGCGCGGTCAGCGGAAGGGACTTCAAAGGGTGCATGGCCCCGCCGTGCAGTTGGACCCAATACGTCACGCACGAGGACAACGCCGCCATTCCGAACAGGGGAACTTTTTCGATAACCAATCGGCGCATGGCGCGGCTTTGCGCATCGCCGGATTTCCAGCGTTCCAGCGGCCAGTAATCCAGCAACAACATCAGGAATGGCAGCGTGACCACCATGGGCTTGGACAGGAGTCCCAGGAGGAACATGGCAACGATACCTGCGTACCGTCTCGCGGAGGGCTTCTCCGCGTATCGCTGGTAGGCGAGCAGGGCGAGAAACAGGAACGCCGTACTGAGCACATCTTTTCGTTCCGCGATCCACGCCACCGACTCGACGTGCAGCGGATGGACGGCAAATAACGCGGCCACCATGGCCGAACACCAGGTCTTGCCCGTCGCGCGGACGAGAAACCAGAACAGCAGGAGTGTATTTAATCCGTGAAGGACAACGTTGACGACATGCTGCGGGCCGGGCTTCAATCCGAACAGACTGATATCGAACATGTGCGAGATCCATGTCAGCGGATGCCAGTTTCCTGCGTGGCCCGTCGTAAATGCCCAGTGGATACCTTGCACCGT
Source organism: Candidatus Hydrogenedentota bacterium (assembly GCA_045863315.1). Taxonomy (GTDB): domain Bacteria; phylum Hydrogenedentota; class Hydrogenedentia; order Hydrogenedentales; family SLHB01; genus JABWCD01. The sequence goes on from BTUX01000023.1 coordinate 17,962, forward strand.
GACACCTTGGGCAACGACCGGATTCTCGAACACGTATTCGTCGTCGTCAAAATAGACGAAGCTGAGACGATGCACTCCCGAGTACGCCAAGCCGACTGCCGCGACCAACAGAAGAACGGCCGCGGCCCGCTGGGCGCTCATGAATCGGCCGGCCGGGCGGAGTCCGCCGCGGCATCGCGGTATGCCTGCGCGTCAGGACTGCGATCAACCAGTTCCGCAACGCGGGCCGTCTCGCCGACCGTGGGGAGCGGGATACGCACATAGCGTTCGGCCTCGACCACGCGACCCGTCCCCCGGCGTCGGACCGGTACCATCGCGGCCGCGTACCACAAGAGCGAGGGATCTTCGAGCGGCCTGTCAAACGCAAATCGAGCGTCCAATGGCCAGCCCTGATCGTCGGTTCTCAGAACCTCAACCGTGACCCCGCTCAGTTTCACTATTTCGCCGGCCGACATGGGCGAGTTCGCGTCGCGATAGATGCTGGCGCCGCGATTGCCGACAAAACCGTTTTCGGTGCGAAGCACGATGGTGCGTTCGTCCGTCCGCTCGATCGAGAGATCGCGCAGGCTGGCCGACAGGACGCGGGTGTGTCGAGGCAGCGGTTGGCGTTCCGCCAGCCGCATGCACGTGAAGTACCAACTCATGAAGTCGTTTGGCGTCTGGAGCACGATCAGCGTCTGGTCCGCTACCTGTGAATCGGCGGGAAGCGAAGCGTATGCCTCGTTCAGCCTTCTGCCCATGGTCCCTACGGAACGGCTTGTGTTGGGCAGCGAGTTGGGCGCGACAATCAGTTGCGTCGTCACCCACACCGACGCAAGCGCCCCGGCGCCGATACGCCAACCCGTGCCGGCCGGAAGCCACGATTCGGTCCGGCGACCGTATCGAAACAAAGCGTACAGCATCGCGCCCAGTATGGCGAGGATGATGGGCAGCAGTGCGTATCCGAGTGGCACGAGCCTGCCGAGCAATTGGACCGCAATCGACGCGACAAGGATCGCGCCAATGAGCCTCGAGCATTGTCGGTGATCCATCCACGCGGACAAATACTGGGCGACGATCGCCGCTCCGCCGATTGAGGCGACAATGAGCACACGCGGCTGGGGAATGACGGAGCATACCGGTATGATGGCGATGATCGAACCGAGAAGCCAGAAACGGGCCGAAGGGTTGGCGCGCAAAAGGGGAACCAATAAGACGATAACACATCCCAGCAGCGAGAGGACGACCAGATACAGGACGAACGCCAGCGTTGGCCCGGCCGCAAAGATGGGCGTTGGAAACGCCGCCCATAACGTGAAGAGCAGTATGGGTAAATTGGAGGCAAGGGCCGCTGCAAATCCGAGCGGGTCCGAGCCCGGATCCGTGTACCAGCCTGATCCAGCCGAACCGAACCCCGCCCATCGATAGGCGATCAAGTAGGCGGTCGCGATTATTCCGTAAGGCACCAGCGTCAGCATTCGCTGTCGCGCTGTGCCTTGTTCGAGAAACAGCGCATAGGCCAGCAAATACGCGCCGACGGATAAGGTCGCTTCGCCGCACAGCAGACCCGTCGCCAGCGCCGAACCGGCCGCGACCGCGTACGCCAAGCTCCGCCGTTTTCGCCATGCATCGTGAGCGATGAGTACCAGCACGCAGCAGATGGTCGCCATCAACGTATTCCGGCTTGAAATCCAACCCACGGTGCTTCCGTTGCCGTCGTTCACCGTAAATACAAAGGCAGCCAATGCGGCCACCCAAAGCGAATCGAACAGTTGCCGGTACAGCAGAAACGCCAACACGCACAAGACCGCGTACAGCGCAACATTCTCGGCGTGCATGGGAGCGGGGCGGTCGTTCCACAGTCGGTAATCCAGCCAGTGATACGCGGACGCAAGCGGGCGAAAAAATGCGAGCTTTGCGTGGGTCACGGCCCACCAAGGAAACATGCCCATGTCGCGTAGGGACTCGTTCTTGCGTGGTTCTCCGTCCGCGAACACAAAGGATTGCAATGGGCCCCGGGCCAATTCGGGGACGTCGGGCGTTCCCCGAAAGACCGCCCGGAAGAAGTGGTCGTCGGTCGAGTACCCGTCGAACGTCGATGCGCCGGTCATCGCGATTGCCAGCAAGAGAAAGGCGCATGCCAGTAGCATTGTCACGCGTCCATGTTTTGATCCCATATGTTCCCCGTCACCCGGCGTGATCCGTTGCGCGTCTACCTTGAACGGCGCCGCACGAGTATAATGGCCTCGTGTCAGTTACGCCAACGCAGCGGAACCAGGAGCGGAGCGATGCCGAAAACCATAGCGATTGTGGGCGCCTCGAGCGACAGAAGGAAGTATGGAAACAAGGCGGTGCGCGCGTTTCGAGACGGCGGTTGGACCGTATACCCGGTGAATGCGAAGGCGGATGAGATCGAGGGACTTAAGTGCTATCACTCGATCGAGGAAGTCCCCGAGCCGATTGATCGCATTTCGATGTACGTGCCCGCCACGGTAGGGAAGAAACTACTTGATGCGATAGCCTCCAAAAGGCCCACCGAATTCTTCCTAAATCCGGGATCGGAAGACACGGAGTTAATCGCGGCGGCAAAAGCCAAAGGGCTGAACGTGATCAACGCCTGCAGCATCGTGAATATCGGACTGCGGCCGGACATGTATCCGGACGACTAACCCGGATTTTTCACACCCGCGGGCGATGAAGGATACAACTTCGTGCGGCACATACCTTTATGCAGCGACAGGGAAAACGGGCTGTTGGTGTGAAAAATCCTCACCCGATTAACTTCTATGCTATCTCCTGAGCATTTCTCACCAGTCGCTCCCGTCATCGGGAGCGACTGGTGAGAAATGCGGGCTAAGTTCGCATCCGTTCTTGAAAAGCGCGGGCATCGCCAGTATGGTGGGGATTCCGCGGATCCGTGCGGCGAACTATCTGAAAGGGGCGGCAACTCACAATGCAGCGTAAGCCGTTTGTGCCGGAGATCATCGGTCCCAAGGGCGGAGGCCAAGGTGGCGGCATCGACTGGGGAAGTATCAAGCTCGGCCCGGGGCGCATTTTGTGGCCGATACTCGTTGTGCTCGTTGCGATCTGGCTGCTCCGGGGCGGCCCGGCCTACACGGTGGCGCCCGGCGAAGAAGGCCTCGTGCTGACCTTCGGCAAGTACACGCGCACGAGCGATCCCGGTTTTCACCTGAAGCTGCCATGGCCGATCCAGAGTGTCGAGATCGCCGACATCGGACAAGTCAAGCGCATTGAAATCGGTTTCCGTTCCATCACCTCGGGAACCTCGACCACCTATCGCTCGTTTACGAACGATCCCTCTCTCCTAAGCGAAGCACAAATGCTGACCGGCGACGAAAACGTCGTTGACTGTTCAATGACCGTTCAGTACCGCATCAAAAACTCCCGCGACTACTTGTTTAACTTCGCGCCCGGCGACGTCGAGTCGATGCTCCACGCGTTGTCAGAGGCCGCGCTGAGACAGGCGGTGGGGGATCACCCCATCAATGACGTGCTGACTACCGGCAAGTTCGAGATCATGAGCGAGATCAAGGCCAAGCTGCAAGAACTGGCCGACCTGACTGGAGCCGGGGTGACCATCCACGACGTTTTCCTGCAGGACGTTCAGCCGCCCCGTGAGGTTGCGGCCGCGTTCAAGGAAGTTGCCAGCGCGCGCGAAGAACGCGAGAAGATCATCAATGAGGCGCGCGCGTACCAGAGTGAACAACTGCCGCAGGCGCAGGGCGAAGCCGAACGCAAACGGCTCGAGGCGCGCGGATATCAGGAAGCCCGCGTAGCGGAAGCGCAGGGCGCGGTCGCGCGTTTCGTCGCGATTGCAAAACAATACGATCAATCCCCCGAAATCACGAAGTCCCGGCTCTATCTGGAGACCCTGTCCGAACTGCTTCCGAACATACGGTTGACGGTCGTTGACGAATCGGCCGGCCTGGTCAATCTTAAGACCCTCGGTGCGCATACCGAGTCCGAAGGCCGCGAAATGCCGGCGGGAGGAACCCGATAATGAAGTCGCTGCGCGTTGGTTTGGCTGTTCTCGCGTTCGGAATCGTTGTCTTGCTGGTCGTCGCCAACATGTGCGTGTTTATCGTGCACGAGCGCGACCAGGTTGTCGTAACGCGCCTTAACCGGCCGGTGCATGTGATTGTGGGCGAACGGTCGTCGGAAGAGTTCGACAACATGAAATCCGCGATTCTGCAGACGGCGGCGCGCTCGGAGGAGGCCGGCGTCCAGGATGCCCATGGCTTGCGCGTCAGCATGGGAGCGGGACTTTACTTCAAAATGCCGTTTGTCGATACGGTCGAGCGCTTTCCCGACGTGCTCATGACGTACGACGCGGAACCCGAGGACGTCGTGTTGGCCGACAAGAAAACGCTGGTCGTCGACAACTTTGCGCGCTGGCGGATCGAGAACCCACTCCTGTTCCGCGTCAGTGTGCGTTCGGTCGTTGCCGCAAACAACGCGTTGGACGACGTCATCTACTCCGCCGTCCGCGAAGAACTCGGTAAGAACAATTTGACGGAAGTCATCCGCACGACAAACCGGTTCATTCAGACCGGCCTGGACGAAATGGCCGCCGAGGACAGTCCGGAGGCGCTCGAGACACTCAACACGATGCGCGAGCGCATCTCGCAAGGACGCGAGAAGATCATGAACGCGGTTACGACGCGGGCGGATGAGCGCGCGCGCTCGCAGTATGGCATCCGCGTCCTCGATGTGAGAATCAAGCGCGCAGACCTGTTGCAGGAGAATTTCCAGGCGGTTTTCGGACGCATGCAGGCCGAACGGTCGCGCATCTCGAAGGGCTACCGCAGCGAAGGGCAGAAGGAAGCGAACATCATCAGGGGCGAAACCGACCGCCAGGTGCAGGTGATTCTCGCGGAGGCCCAGCGTGACGCCAGCAAGATCCGCGGCGAGGCTGACGCTGAAGTCATTCGAATTTACGCCGAAGCTTTCGGCTCGAACCCGGACCTGTACAGCTTTATCCGTTCGCTCGAGGTGTTGAAGGAGTCAGTCCCGGCCGGTTCGGAGTTTATTGTCGGCGCGGACTCGGGACTCTTCCATCTGCTGAAGAAGCAGCCGTCCTGATTCCGCCGCTTCTCGTGCGATGGCGCCGTTGTTCTCTTGAGGGTTGCGTAATCGGCGCCGAATTCGAACCGTCATATCGGTCGCCTCGATTTGTTCTAACTTTTGACTGATAGATTTTGGAACGCCTCCACGCAGCGGAAATCCCTTGCGGTCGCCGAAGAACGGCAATACGTCGATGGCAGCAGTCAGCGTTACCCCCAAGACTTCCGCGCAAGCGTAACTGCCACTGGGTAAGCGTGGTACGCGTGGCGCGATTTAGTCCGGATTTTTCACACCCACGCGCGTTGGAGGATACAACATGGTACAGTGCGCGCCGTTATGCATCGTCGCCGCGCGGCACGGCAGAACAGAGGGTGGGTGTGAAAAATCCTCACCACAATCACTCACATGCTTTCTCCAGAGCATTTCTCACCGGTCGCCCCCCCTCAACGGGGGCGACCGGTGAGAAATGCGGGTTAGACACACAGGGCCATTGGGCCGAAGTTGAATCCCCAATGTGGCATAATCTATGGGGTATGAACGGGGGGTAGGCCATGGCCCAGGAAATACAGAAAACATCATCGGCAGCGGAGTCCAAAGACGCGCTCTCTTTGCGTCATGTCCTCACCTTTGCGCTCGACATGGGCGCATCGGATGTCCATCTTAAAACGGGCCGACCGCCCGCCATCCGCGTGGACGGCGTCCTGCGGTTCACCGAGATGACGGCCCTCACCCACAACAACATGCTTGATATGGTCGAACAGATTCTGGGTCCGGAACGGCGCGACCGGTTCCTGCACACGGGCGACGCCGATCACGCCCTTGCCATGCCCGGTGTGGGGCGGTTCCGCGTGAACCTGTTTCGACAGCGGGGATCCATTGCCATCGTGCTGCGCCACGTGAAGTCGAAAATACCCACGTTCGAGGAACTGAATCTACCGATTCAGGCCATGGAACACATTGCACGCTTGTCCCGTGGTCTCGTGCTGGTGACCGGCACAACAAGCAGCGGCAAGTCGACGACGCTTGCCGCGCTGCTCGACCGCATCAATGAAACCCGCGAGGGCCATATCGTCACGCTCGAGGACCCGATCGAATACGTGCATTCCGACAAGAAGTGCAGCGTATGCCAGCGCGAAGTCTCGATTGATACGAAGGACTTTCAGACCGGGCTCCGCGCACTGATGCGCGAGGACCCCAACGTAATCCTCATCGGCGAGATGCGCGACGTCGAGACCTTCCAGACGTGCATCGGCGCAGCGGAAACCGGCCATCTCGTGATGAGCACCCTTCACACTACCAACGTTATGATGACCATCGATCGCATCCTGGATCTGTTTCCGGCAAACCAGCAGACCCAAGTGCGCTCCCAACTCGCGCTCCAACTGCGCGCGATCATTTCGCAGCGGCTGCTTCCCATGGCCGGCGGCGTGGGGCGCGTTCCCGCGGTCGAGGTCATGTTCAACAACCCCGGCATCGCGCTGCTCATTCGAGACAACGAGATTCGACAGATTCCTACGGCCATAGCCGCGGGTGTCGACGAAGGCATGCAGACCTTTAATCGCAGCCTCGTGGAACTCGTGCGCGCGGGACGAATTGACCTCGAAACCGCGGAATGGGCCTCGGACAATCCGGAGGAGTTGAAGATGAATCTTCAGGGAATTTACACCAGCCACGGCCGCGGCGGAATTCTGAAAAAACCCGCCCACCACTTTACGACATAGTGTCTTCAAGTATTCTCCACGTGATGGACGGGGCACTACGTCGTAGATGCAGCGGCGATACGTTCACCCGCACGATAAAGGGCATTTTACTGACGCCGGCTTTGCGGATCTTCCATGCGTGAGACGCGGAATTTCTGACTTCGTGAGGGCAAATTATTTTTGAGGGAGCGTACATCCCCCTTTCTCGCGATTTCTCGGGACAGCCGCCGGCGGACACAGGAACGATGAGAGTTTTTGGTGTTCGATGTAAGGCGGCCGTCTTCGAGGGGGTCTTGACGTTTTGCTTGACCCGGATTTTTCACACCCGCGGGCCATGAAGGATACAACTTCGTGCGGCAGATACCTTTATGCAGCGACAGGAAAAACGGGCTGTTGGCGTGAAAAATCCTTACTCGATCGACTGCTATGCTATCTCCTGAGCATTTCTCACCAGTCGCTCCCGTCATCGGGAGCGACTGGTGAGAAATTCGGGTTAACCGCAACTCGGGCAAAAAGCTGCGCCGCCCACCCTCCACGAATCGGGTCCGGGGTCGGCGGCGCTTCGCAATCCGGTTTCTTGGTATCTCAAGGCGGCCGATTCAACCGCGGCTCTTCTCCAACTCCATCGACTTTGGAAAGAGGATGTTGTTTTCCTTGTGGATGTGCTGGTGCAAGTCCAGTTCAAGTTCGCGAAGACCGTCGAAGAGCGCCCGATAGGTGTTGCAGGCCCAGTTCGGAGGGGCGTAGCCGTCCGTCAACTGCCGGATGGTTTCGAGGCCGTTCCCCGCGATGTCGTGTTCGGACTCCATCGCCCGGATCGGATTCGCGAGCGTGCCGAAAGGCAGATAGGGGAGGGTTGGAGACTGTTCGAGCAATTGAATGAAGGGGAACAGTATTCGCTCCTCCTTGGCTATATGCGACTCGAGTTCACGGGACAGCTCGCCGACGGCCTGATCGAGCGTCACGAGGCGACGTTCCCGGTCTCCATGCACCTTGGCAACCCGTTCCGCCATGCGCCTGAGCCGCGGAAGTTCCGCCGCCAGGTAAGCGTGGTGCGTGACGATGATGTGGTTCACCAACTCGGTCAACGTCATCGAATCGCACGACGGTTCGCTCTCCGTCGCGCTTGCATCCGACCGTTCCAATTCTTGAACGAGGTCTTCGAGCGAGACACCTTTCTTTTTGCAGGCCTCGGCGAGCGGTCTTTTCCCGCCGCAGCAATAGTCGATGCCGTATTTCTCGAACACCCGCGATCGTCCGGGCCGTTCCGTCACGAGTTCGCCAACGGTTCGTTCCAATGTAATCGTATTCATGCGTCCGTCCTTTGTTGGTTATCACTTGCCAATCTGGGCCATGGCGGGCTGTTTGACTTCACGTTCTTGCAACGCCGGATCCAGTTTGCCGGTCACCGACCAGCCCGTCTTAAGCCCCAGCACGAACCAGCCCAACGCGAGCACACCGATCGCGAACACAGTGTCCCCAATCACCCGTAACCAGCGCAGCGTGTCCATCAAACCCGTCTGCATGAACTCGGCGGACCGCGCCATCCACATGCCGTCGTTGACGCTGGCCCATGTCTGCAACAAGCCGCGGGGAAGATCGCTCAACAGCACCATAAGGGCAAGTCCGATGTTCATGGACCAGAACGCAAAGCTCAGCGTCCCTGTCTTCCACACATTCCGTGCGGCAAGGCCTTTCAGACAGAAGAGCGTGAGCCCGATGCCCAGCATGCCGTAGACGCCAAAGAGCGCCGTATGGCCGTGCACCGGTGTGGTGTTGAGTCCCTGCATGTAATACAACGCGATCGGCGGGTTGATCAGGAACCCGAAAATGCCCGCGCCGACCAG